>CAVKAQ010000001.1:0-117941 GCA_963654225.1 Butyricicoccaceae bacterium
GAGTGCTGCGACAGGCTTTTCGGCTGGGGCACGGCGGAGATAGCCGACCTTGCGTTCACCGTTGCGGGGGCTCTCGTTGCGCAGGGCTTCGTGTGGCTTTATCTTGTAATTTACTAATCATTTCGGGGAGGAGCGGGATATGCTGAGCGAGTGGTTGAGTTTTTTCGGGACACTGATAACGGCGGGCGCGTTCGTTACCGTGTACCTTGTGGGGGAGAAGAAGACCTCCGCAGTGTTGGACAACGTGCAGAAGTCGAACGACCAGTGGCAGGAGCTGACGCGCACCCTCAAGGAGGACGTGGCGGCTCTGAAAGCGGAGGCGAGGGAAAAGGATGACCGTATTTCCTCCCTGTTCAAGGAGCAGTGCGTGCTGCGTGACCGGAACGACAAGCTGTCTTCGCAGGTCACTGCGTTGTCGATATACAGATGCCGGGACACTTCCTGCGTTAACCGCATCCCGCCGTTCGGGACAAAGCGGAGCGCCGATGAGGAAGCCACGGCGGTAGTGAGTGACAAATGAGGGGAGGACATACTATGGGAACAGTAAGCAAGAATTTCGACTTTTACGAGTTTGAGGCCACTGACCTCAAGCAGTACAAGGTGAAGAACACCATATCAAGCTCGGAGGTGCGTGACGCGATAAAGGCTCTGGTGGTGGAAGTGCTGCAGCCGTTGCGGGACATCTGGGGGAAGCCTCTGGCAATCAACTCCGGTTACAGGTGCGCGGAGCTGAACAAGGCGGTGGGCGGCGTTGCCACAAGTCAGCACACGAAAGGCGAGGCGGCTGACGTGTGCCCATTCGGCAGGAACGGCAAGGGGAGTCAGGAAGTGATAAGGCAGCTGGCGAAGACCCTCGTTGACGCGGGACTGCCTTTCGACCAGGCAATCCTCTATCCGAGCTTCCTGCACGTATCGCACAGGCTGAACGGCAAGCAGCGGGGGCAGGTGCTCTACAACAGCAGGTACACCGGAAAGAAACTATAAACTTTGACGTTATGGAAACTTTTGTAAGGATTCTACTCTACCTGTGGCAGTTGCCGCAGAACCTGTTGGGGCTGCTGCTCGGACAGTACTACGGAGGCGACATTACCGTCCACGACATCGGGAAGTATCAGCGGGTGCGGATTCACCGTTCGCTGATTATGCGAGGAGGCATCTCCCTCGGGAACCGCATCATCCTCTATCCGGAGGCGAACGCCGCCACACTGATGCACGAAATCGGTCATTGCCGTCAGTCGCTCTATCTCGGCTGGCTCTATCTCATAGTGATAGGCCTTCCGTCAATCGTCTGGGCGGGACTGCACACCTACTGCGACAGAATCAGAGACAGGTGGTCTTATTATGACTTCTACACAGAGGCGTGGGCGAATAAGCTCGGCGGAGTAGAAAGGTAAAATCGGCTTGCCGTGAGCCGTCGATTCACGGCAGTATGGTTATTGGTTTAGTGTTTAGTTATGTGGTTAAGCCCCTCCGTCGGGAGATGCAGGGGCTTTTTAAAAACAAGGGGAGGATTGGCGTTGGACGCAAACAAATTGATGTGATATGAAGACATTCACCAAATATCTGCTCGCAGCATTGTGCGGAGCTGCCGTCGCAATCGGATTGTCGTTCGCGGTCCGTTCCTGTGTCAGCCAGGATACCGGGGGAAAGATAACCGTAGTGAGGGACACGACCATAATCCACGACACGATAAGGATAGACAGGCCGCAGGTGAAGACCGTGAAGGTGACTGACACTCTCCTTGTCGCGGTTTCTGACACCGTTACAAGAACCGACACTCTGTTCGTCTATTTGCCGATAGAGACCAAGGTCTATTCGGATTCGACCTACAAGGCCCAGATTAGCGGCTATCGGGCGAACCTTGACTGGATAGAGGTCTATCCCACCAATACCATCATCACGACTCAAATCACGAAAGAGATACCTAAAAAGACCAGATGGGGCATAGGCATCCAAGTGGGGTACGGAGCGACACTTCACAGCAGGCAGGTCGTGCTGTCTCCGTATGTGGGAGTCGGAGTGAGTTACAACATCATACGGTGGTGATTATAGATACTGTTCGACTTTGCTTGTCTGTATCAATGCTTGATGGTACGCTGCCTTGTCGTATTCTGTCGCGAAAGACAGCGTGCCGTCATCTGATACGGTTGCTTCTGGAAGATAATATCCGTTTTCTGATGACCATTCGCGAAACCGTGTTATAGCCTTGCGCATTTCAGGAACGGTAAGGTCAGACATACTCCTGTGGTAAGTGACTATTTTGCCGGTCATATCGTCCTTTGTAGTTGTGACGAACAGTTCGGAATTTGCCAACTCTTTGAAATACACCTGCTTTGCATACGCTTCGGTAACTCCTGTCTGCGAAGCCATAATGCGACACAACACGTGTATGTAGGAGTTCTGGTTCAGCGTTCTGTTGGACTCGTCCTTGAGAGCTACATTGCTTTTCTGTTTTCGTAGGAGCAAGTTTGCACGCTTTATGAAACTTGCCCTTTCTTCTTTTACTGATAAGTCGTAGTTCATTTGTAGTATTATTTGTGACAAGAAAAACGCTCCTTAAATATAACAAAATTGTTCTTATCAAGAAGCGATTTTTTTCGAATTGAAAAAACAAAAATGTTTTTGGGTTTGAGATTTTTGGAAACCATCAGCCTTCTAAGCTGTGGGTCTTGGGTTCGAATCCCAACCGGATCACAAGGAAAACAAAGGGCGAAGTTCACTTCCGGACTCCGTCCTTTTTCTTTTCCAAAACCAGATTGTGGAGTGTTTGACGCCATATTTTATTGCCGAAAGAACAATCGGATGTACGGCTGTTCCGCTTCTGATATTTTTCATTTTTATTTGTTTTTGTTGTTAGTTTTTGTTGTTGTATTTGCATTTTTAATTGCAGGATTAGTTGCGGTTGTTCAAGAAAAATAGTATTTGCTGCATCATTAAAAATTAAAAGTATTTTATTTATCTTTGCGAACTAAATTCTTTCTATGGCCTCGACGAAACTCTATCTTGATTTGCGAAACAAAGCGAAAGACGGCAAGGGAACCGTCGTCATAATGCTGACTAACTGTCAAACTTCTACATCCATTGGCACTGGAATCCGTGTGTCTCGTAGTGAATGGAACGGCAGTCACGTTACCAAACGGGCTGATGCTGCTATGCTGAACATCAAGCTGGCTGAAATCAAGAATGAAATAGACCTGCAAATCATACAGCTCGGTTTCGAACGGGACATAAGCAAGCTGACAGCAGCACAACTGAAGACGCTCATCAGTTCCAAAAAAGAGGACGAAAACAAAGGTGCTCAATCTGTAGCTACAATGTTCGACGAGTATCTCGAACAGGACTTGAGTGCTGGTACAAAGGGATTGTATCTTGCAACGAAAGCTAAAATAGAAAAATATGCCGGACAGTCTGTTCTGATGGAAAACATAGACTACAAATGGTTGAAAGGGTTTGAGAAATTTCTTGCAAAGACGCGGGGTATAAACGGCAGAGCGATAGACCTGCGCAACTTGAGAGCCGTATGCAATTATGCCGTAAATATCGGAGCAGTGTCTGATTATGCTTTTCAAAGGTTTTCAATAAAGCAGGAGCCTACAAAGAAAAGAAGCATCTCTATAGACAAGCTGCGTGAACTGTATTGGTTTCCTTGTTCTCAAAAAGAAAGGATATATCGTGATTATTTCTTTCTGATGTTTTACCTCATTGGCATAAACGCCAAAGATTTGTTTCTGGCAAAACCTAGTGCAGTAATCGACGGAAGGCTAGAATACTCACGCAGCAAAACAGGAAAAAGATATTCAATCAAGATAGAACCTGAAGCGGCTTTCCTGTTAAAAAAATATCGTGGAAAGAAATATCTTGTTGAGGTGAGTGACCACTTCAAAGATTACAAGAATTTCCTCCACGATATGAATGATGCTCTTGGTATGATAGGACCTGTTCATACAGAAACGATTAGCAAACAGAATGAGTTGTTCCACGAGCCTGTGTCAATACGAAAAGTCGAACCCATCATTCCAGAACTTACATCCTATTACGCAAGGCATACTTGGGCTACGCTCGCGTATGAGATAGGAATACCGATAGACATCATCTCACAGGCTCTCGGTCATTCTATGGGAAATAAGACAACCCTTATCTATATCAAGCCGGACCAGTCCAAAGTTGATGCTGCCAATAGGAAAGTAATAGATTACTTCTTCGAGGTTTAGTGAGAGCGGCAGGATTCGAACCTGCGGTTTTCACGCGATACCAACTACGCCACGCTCTCTCCCTCCGTCTTTCCGGAGTGCCAAAATGCAAAAGTACACGATTAACATCGTGGGTGCGCCTGATTGAGAATCCGCCTCTCAAAGTCTTTCCACAGGTGTAAAACAATTCATCATAAAACTTGATGTCGTGGCTACATCAGGCAATTTGGGGAAGGATAGACCCGTATAAATCCCTTCCCCGGAATCGGCGTTCACACGCGGATTTATCGTTTACGCCTCACAGAGTCGAACAAGTCTTTTCCTGAGATGTATGCCAGCAATCCGTAAATCACGGCGAGATATATCAGATGCCAATGTGTTTCAATGCTGGTGATGATAAGTCCTACAATACAGGAAATGACTCCCGTAAGGAAGAACAGCGTAATTAACATTCTGATTATTATAATCTGTGTAAATTTCATCTTGTCAGTTTCCTTTTTGTGACTTCATAATCTTGTCATAGAAGCTGTCAAGCACAAATACGGACGGATTTATAGAAGTATCATTCAACATAACATTGTGTCCGTCAACATATCGTAGAAACTTTTCGCTTGCTGGCCAGAAGATGATGTTATAACAATCTTCATCTCCGACTAAATCTTTCGGCTCGCAGTCTTCTATGCAGGCGGGAAAAACCTCGTTGTACAACCCGTCGAGTGTTTGTTCTTTCAAATATCCTGTCTTCATTGTTCTACAATTTAGTTTTCCTCATTTTCCTTTCTTAATGTCTTGACAACTATCTCATCCGATGCTCTTTGTATGCCGTCACTGGTGACTATTACCATACTTTTTATTCGTCCAGTCAGATGAACTATATCTCCTTTGTGGATGTCGTCAAGTGGGCAAATGGTCTTGTCGCTCCAGACAGAACATTTGTGCCAGGTGGTTTCGACAACTTGGTTCTTCTCGTAGTCCTCATAGATGTAGTTGGTTGCAACCGAAAACTGTAGAAAGTCTCTGCCTCCTAAAGAAGACAACTTGACAAAACCAACTCGTCCGCGCAGTTCAACTTTGTTTATATCATTCTGTTCCATAGTAATTTGTAATTATTCAATGTTATCGGTTTGTACACCTTGTTCAGTGCGTTTCTTCATTAAGTACAACACCTGTTCATAGGCATCTATCTTTCCGGTGTTATACGCACAGGGTTCATTGGTCTTGTGCAGGTTGAGCCAGCGCTCGATTATCTTTATGACTGTTTCCATTTAGTCTATCCGTTTGATTTTGTACCAGTCTATGTCATTCTCCTCAAGTCCGAACCAGTCTATAACTTCGCGCTCAGTTGCGTCGTCTTTCTGAAAGGTTCTCGTCATCACCTTTCCTTTCTCTGAAAATGTCGCTTCGTATATCATAATTCAGTATATTTGTATGTATTTAATTCTATCGGTTATGGGTAAAAATGAAAAAACATCACAGAAAGTAGCAAAGCTAGCCTCTGAAATTCTTCGTAACCCAAAGACTCCAAAGAAAGTCAAATCAGTCGCCGCTTCTGCTCTCACTCAAGCTCCTGACAAAAAGCGTCCGGCAAAGAAATGATTTCAAGTACACAGGCCTTCGGGATTGTCATAATACCATTTGCCTGCTTCGGTGTGTATGCTGTCTCCATCGCATAGTTTTGTGCAATGGAGACAACTTTTTCGTCTTCGTAGATGACAGCTCCAGTACTTATCACTTCAAGCAAGTCAGGTTTGAATCCTTCCACTTCTTGCCATCCGGTCAGCGCCCCATAACTGTCAACCCATTTGATTAGAACATTTCGCATTGTTATTCCTCCTTTTACCACCAGTAGCGTATCAGTTCTTCTACAGTGCGAATCACAAGGTCTTTCAACGGAACTTCGCACTCCCAGTATGCTTCACGGTAGTTGTTCGGACACAGCAGTGCAGTGCCTTTCTCCTTGTCAACATCGAGAACACGGCAAGGGCGTGAAGTCCCGTCCTCCTTGTTCCAGAAAACCTCGTCGTTCTTGTGGACTTCGTTTCCGTCAAGATACCGCGTCAAGTCCATCCACTCTCTGTAATAGTTATGCTCAAGCACAGAGAGCGTTTCTCGAAGCTCTCCAGGCGTGAGGTCTTCCGGATAAGCGCAGACATCTATGTCAGCGTTCCACATATTCCAGTCCTTGAAATCCCGAACGACATAGTAGTGTCCGGAGTGCCGTGCAATGTAGATTATCGGAGTGCCGTCATACTTCCTGTGCAGGTCAGATTCGCACTTCCAGCCTTTGCTGATGCGGCGGTTGTACTCACGCTGTCGTGTCTCCATTTCATACTGCAATTTCATATTGTTGTAATCCTGTTGCAGCTTGTTGTATTCCTGTTCTGTCATAGGCCTGCTTCTTTAAGTTGTTTTGCAGCTCTTATTATTTCCTTTTTGAAAGATTCGGTTGACCAGTCTATGAGTTTGGCAGTAAATTCTTCCACCAAGTCCTCGAAATAGAACTTGCAGTCCTCTGCCTGTTGTTCGGCTCTTTCTTTGAGTTTCTTGCTCTGCTCGCTTACGAGAGATTCCAATGCGTGTAGTTCTTCCATACTGTTTTAGCTTTTGAGTTTAATTTCTTCCATTGCCCTTCTGAAAAGTTCAGTATTGATTGTTAATGAATGTGAGGTATAGCTTATGCTGTTAATCTCGTCGAGCCAAGCGCACGCCTTATCGATAAGCTCTGTCTTTTGAGCTGCGAATCTCTGCTGCCACTCCTCATTGATTTGGTGTATCACGCGGGTGTCAATCTCCATCTGGTCGCGGATGCCGTCAAAATAAGCCTTGCGCCTGTGGGTTATTACAGGGCTTTCGCCCTCCTCGTAAGGATGCCCCGCGTATCTGTCCGCCCTTTCTTGTATGGACAAGTCAAAGTCATTTATTTCCATTGTCATTCGATTTTAGTCGTCATAATCATATCCGAGTCGCTTCATACATTTGGGGCAGTAGTGATTTCCGTCACGTGTCAGCCAGCCTTCCACATCTTCGGCTCTACTGACTGCGAAACCCGGCTCAAATTGCCAAAAATCGCTATTGACATATCCGCATCCGTCACACTTGACATTGTAAGTTGTTTCCCTTATTAGCATAGTCATTCGATTTTGAAGTTATCAGCCAAGTAGTCAAGTCCACAAAGCCTCAATAGATGCTGAAATTCGTGGACATAGGTAATTTTAGTACATCCAATATCTGCAATGTGAACAATATAGTCAGCCGAAATGATTATGTCTTGCTTCTCGTTGTAGAAGTAAGGTGCCCACTCTTGAGAATTGATAAGGCAGAAACCATTTGCTCTCATTATCTCCTCCGTCAGCGGTACTGGTGCAATCCCGTCCCTCTCGCCGTAGATTCCGTCAAACGGGTCTCCCTCGTTTCCCTCGAAGTCAAGGTAACAGTGGTCTTCGTCTATCGAAGTCACACGCATTGCGTACTTCGTGGCTTCTGACAGGTAAACCCAGTCGTTAATTTGGATGTCAGTGCATTTCATACAATCAGTTGTTAGTTGTTCTACATATCGGCAAGGATGCATACAAGCTCCTGCCATTGCTTTTCGGTGAATAGTTTAGGCCCTCCGGTGTCTATGTCAGTTATGTACTTCCACGGAGAGTACCAGTTCTTCTTGTACTTCACGATGTACATAGGGGACGCGATTGCGTCTTTCTCAAAGGCATCGTCGAATCTGATTATGTCAACCCTCGTTTTCATACTAATCCTCCATTCTTTCAGTGAACTCCTCAAGATAATCTTCTACTGATTCAGTGTCGCCGAGTATTTCGCTTCTGAGCATATCTGCAAAGACTGACTTCGCCTCATCTGTCGCTTTCTTTGCGCCAAGCATAAAGGCTTTTCTGCAAGCGACGGCAATATCATCGTTTCCCTTGTAAAGGCTGTTTGCTGTTTGTTCTTGTGTCATAACTTAATCAAGTATAATCGTGTCTCTATGTCTTCCGCATATTGTATCACCGTCCCGAATGTCGAGTGTTTTAAAAACTTCGCCTTTGTACCCGAGTGCGTGCAGTTTCGTGGCAAGTTCGGCTGCGGTGTACTCGTGTACCGCTTTCTGATAGGAATCGTTCAATGTTTCAAGTTCCTTCACTTTTGCTTCAAGTTCCTTAATCTTCACTGAAGATTCTCCGTGGAACTGGATATTGCATTCCAATTCAAGTTCAGCGAGCATCTGCCGAAGAACATCATAGCTCTTGCAGTCCAAATCGTCTCTATATTTCGATAGTACTTGTGCCGCTATCGGATAATCTTTTTCAAATTGTTCTGGTTTCATAACTTATTTCGGTTTAATGTGATTGATTTCTTTCAGCTCTGCCTTGAACAAACCAAGATAGCCCAGAGCCTTGCCTATCTTTTCAATCATTTGCTGCTTGCAGTCCTCAAACCCCTTTAGGTAATCTTCGGAGTGTTCGACGATTTGCCTGCATTGAGAATCCATCTTCGTAAATTCTTCTTCGGGCATCTCATAAAAGTCTCGGTATGCTTGCATATCTGGGTTATTCTAAACGTTTCTATTCCTTGCCACAGCTGCTCTGGCTTCCCGCCGTTTCGTATATTTCTCGCAGTGCTTGTTCGGAAATTCTGACCGGAACAGACTGCAACAGCTGTAAGCTCCGGCAACTCCTCCGCAGAACTCGCAGTCGTAGCACACAGGCGTGTCCCCCGCTTTCAAAAGGATTGGTCCGTTGGTGTCGGTGTACAGAGCCTTGAAGAACTCGTCTATCGACACGTCGAGGAACATCGCCTCCTTGTCGAAAGACACCATAACCCTGTTATCACCGCTCCGCTCCACGTGGCGGATTTGGTCGATGTTGATGAGGCGGTCAACACTGCCTCCGACTTCGTAGTATATGAATTGAAATTGTGACATAACTGTTTTTCCTAACTATCATTCCTGTGTTTCAAAGTGCAGGCAGTCCCGCTGCCTCCTCGGAGTGCCGCTCTTGGTCACGAACGGACATCCTGCGAGCGTCCTGCCATCGCGGAGTTCTATGCGACCATTCCGCAGGACACCGAAGATGCCATTGACCTTGACGCACTCTCCGGATTCGCCGAAGTGCCTGCACACGTACTTGCCGTTCCCCATACTACTCGACATCAGTTCCCGCTTTCATAGCCTTTCTGAACTGCGTTATCTCGCTTGGGGCAAGGTAGCCGTCAAGCCAGCTGCAAGCCTTGTCTATGAGGTATGCGATGCCCTCCTCATATCCGAGGTGGTATCCGTCAACGGTGTTCTCGTTGATGATGATGTTTTTCAAATTCTTCATTTCTTCTTGCCTTTGGTGGTGGTGTTACTCATTGCTTCGACCTGTGCCTTGAACTCCCTTACGCGGTTAAGACACAGGGCGATGCCAGAGTACTTGCCGCTGTAATACATCCTGTCGTCGCTCCAGTCGGAGTCTTCACAGCCTTGCGCTTCGTAGCCCTGCGCATCTATGAGGACATCCTCAATGTCGTAGAGCAGTTCATCTATAAGTTCTTCAATCGTCTTCATAGAATTGAGTTTTATTCTTGTTTCTTTCTTCGAACATCAGAGTTCTCTGATGGAACATTTCCATCAGTTCATCCCGTGTCATAAAAAGTGTTATTGTACCAGTAGGTGGACGACTACGACTGTTTTCTCGATAGTCGTCTATCCCAACAGGTTGTAAAAATTTATCTGCCTGCATATCAATGTATCCAATGGTCTCCTATCGAGGCTTCCGCCGGAATAGGTAATTTGGTATAATACTTCGCCGCTGCTTTTTGCATAATGTATTCTATGATTGCCGTGAACTTTTTGGAAATCTCTCTCGGGCACTCGACGCAAATTTCGTCGTGAACGAAAACACAAAACAGTATCTTACCGAAATATCCGTGTTTTACAACCCATTTAAAAAGGTCTGCCGCAGCCTGTTTCAAGACAATCGCACTACCTCCCTGTATCGGATAATTAAGTACATTCTTCTCGAACCAGTCGTGGCTTAACGCCAAGTTTTTCCGCACCATCTGACATACTTCATCCCCAGTCCCTTGATGGACGGCTTTGAAGTTGGTCCAGAAAGTACTTGTAAACTTGTCGTTGGTTGCTTTCCATTCAGCCCATTCCGGCCAATATATTCTGTGTCCTGTTTCCTGATTGATGATTATGTACCCGTGCTTCTTCAAAAACGCCGTGGCAGATGCCTTGTAATTCGCCATCCCGGGCATTCCTTTTATGATTCCGGATACCATAGCCATAGCCTTTTCCTGCGACATACCAATAGATGTGGCGATTGATGCTCCATTAGAGCCATAACTTGTTGCAAATTCCGCTGACTTGGCGGCTTGTCTCAAGTCCGGTCTCTTCTTCTTCACATCTCGCACATCCACATCTTTCAGTTCTTCCGGAAAACACATCTTGGCATACAGATTATGCGTATCGATTCCATTTTCAAAAGCATCGAGAAGGCTTTTCTCATTCCATACATCGGCTTGTACCCGCGACTCCTCCGCGCTGTAGTCGCACGACACAAACTCTGTAGTGGCTGTTGAAGTGAAACAAGCTCTGCAAATTTTACCCGCATCACCTCTCGCCGGTAAATTCTGCATATTCACGAACTTCACTTCAGTCGGATGCAGTAGCTTGAGTTGCGCAAGGTCAACATTTGAACTGCCGCTTCCGGAGGACATCCTGCCTGTCACAGTTCCAATCTGAGAGAACTTCGTATGAAGCCTTCCAGTATTGGGATTGATTAAGTTGAGATGACCTTGTCCGTATGAAGTCACGTTCTTTTCAGAACCTTTGTAGCCGAAGTACAATTCGAGAAACTTGTCGTCAATGCCTTTCTGTGTTGCGATCTCCTTCTCCAACGCTGTGTCTTTCTCCTTTTTTGTCTTCTTGTCCGTAACAGTTGTATTGAAACCCAATGCTTTCAGAACAGGAATCACCTGCTGTGAGCTGCTCCACTTCACCGTCACTTTAGGAAGGTACGAAGAACCGTCAGTGTCAAAGAGGTCAGGCTGACTGTATGAGGTGACGAAGTTTGACAGTTTAGGATTGGATTTGACATACTCGTCAAGTTCCTTTCTGTATCTGTCAAGTTCTTCTTTGTCACATTTCATCTTCGCTTTCCACTTTTCCACATCCAGATGCACTCCGCACCATTCCAGATAAGCGATGGCAGGAACGAAACGGTTTTCCACCGTACAGGCGTTGAGACAGTTCCGACTTTCCGCAATCTGTATCTGTACCTTTCGTAAGTCCTGAAGATACATCACGTCGTGCGCAGCGTAGATGATTCCCTGTGGTGTCAGTCCTTTCGAAGCGATTTCACTTTGAAACGACTTGTCCAGTTCAATCCCGGTATTACGGAAAAGGACATCACCAAGACGAAACGAAACTCTCCCCGGCTTGTATCCGAGATAGAACAGCTGCTCCACTATCATAGTGTCATATACATTCATAGGAACGATGCCGAAGTTGTATAAGAACTGAAGGTCGAATTTGAGATTGTGTCCAACCAGATTCGATTTCTCCAGAACATCCTTATACGTCTTCGGATCGACACTCTTGCAGTCCACCACTATGATGGAAGTTTCCTCAGACTGAAATCGCTTGTAGCCGAATTGCATAGACACAAGTGAATTTACGTGCGGATCAAGACCTGTGGTTTCAGTATCGAACTGTACCACAGGCCACTCGGAAATCATTGCCAGACTCTCTTCTGCTGAAAGCCGTTCCACTCCTTCCGGAGGATCAAGGTTGTTGCTTACAAGATAAATCATTGAAAAATAAGTTTATGGGTGTTGTAATCGATATGCGCATTATTTGCAGACAGCACGTCAGAACCAATCAGCGCGGTGATTCTGATGCCTCGTGCGCTGAAATGTTCCGACAGATGACGAAGTGACATCAGTATCCCTTCAACCTCAATCGAAAACGGCTTTCTGAAACCGATGACGGTTGAAGCGAAGCGACACACTGTCTCTGTAGGATTCGCCCCTACTCCGGACAGCGACATTATCTTGTTCTCCTGCCTCATCTTGAACAGGTCATTGTGTTCCGCAACGAAATCGGAATCGAACACCGTCTGTTCAGACCCGCTATCTATAATGGCATAATAAATCTTGTCATCAAGATGATACTTGACGACAGGAATAGTTGTATCGACATTCTCAAATCTACTCCAGCTCCTCATTCTGTTTCTCCTCCTCAATCTTTCTCGGTGAGATTCTTACTATTGAATCAAATATGCCTTCAAATATATCTGCCGGTAAGCGCAGGTCATCCAACTTCCGTAACAGGTTTGACAGAGTTACAAACCTCGTCCCATCGAATCCCATAACATAATAGAGCAGCGACTGCGCCATCTCCATATCTGCTGCAGTGATACATTCACATTTGGTGATATTAAGAAATTCGCGAACTGTTTTATTGTAGTTGCTTGACCTGCCAGACATTCTTTTGAACTTGTAATACTTTTGTAGAAGACAAGTCAAAATGAACATCGTTCCCGGATAGTTTCTCCAGTCATACTGGTTCAGCATTTCCAACTGCGTTACGATGTCATCATAATTCGAATCGCGATTCTTTACAGTATGGTATACAAGTTTGAGCACCTCCAATGTCAAGTTATTGCCGTTGGTTATGTCCAGCTGCTTGAAGGACACCAGAGGTTTCTTGAAATCACCGTCAAGAGCTTTCCTGTATAGTTCTTTCGGGTCATTCAGCCAATAAATGTAGAAATACTCATCTCGTACTACACAGCTTTTCAATTCGTATTCACTCATATCTGGGAAGATGTCACGTGCGATTTCCAGCAACTTCTTTTCATTGCTGTCTGTCATAGAGCCGACAGCAACTTTTCTGTACGGCCAATACAGAAGACACTGGATAGTCTTATATCTTTTCCACCTGTCTATCGGAACAAAGACATTATAGTCTCCTGCATCGGCATCGCGCTTTACCGTATAATGCGCCTTGATGTCGTTCGAAGCATATGGACAATGTGGGAAGACATAAATGGATTTCCATTGAGGAATTGTGCCGGGCACTGTATTGCGGAGACACGAGTCTGACAAATTCTGAAACACAGTATAGTTCATACAGTAACCCGGCAATCCTAGTTTTTCAGGGGAAAATTTATCTGTATCAGTCAGATACAGCGTGTATCCGTCCAGTTTGACATCACCTCTTTCGTAATACAGTTTCGTAGTTATCATTTTCTGTCAATAAGTTCAAGTATGTTATTGGGAACAGTGGTTGAGATATATTGCGGAACGACTGCATTGCTCTCTTCCAAATCGATAATCTCATCAAGCAGAGCCGTCCAGTGTTTATACTGATATGTCTTGTCTCCTATGGTATAGTGCAAACCATCGGACTGTGACAGGTCAGTCTGGTCATAGAGGTATGTTACGGGAACCTTGTCGGTGCGGCTTATGTCTGTGAACAGATAAGGAAGAATCTTGTAACCGTTGAGGTCTTCGCTCAAGTCCATCATCCTGCGCAGCACGTCAGTATATACCGATGCCTGCAAGTCATATCTGAACTTGAGGAAATTCTCCTTGAAGTTCCACGCAGGTATAGAACTAGTCTTGAGGTCGACAGGCTGAACTGTTCTGAATCTGTGGTCTATCTTCAGAAGGTCAGGCATAATCTTTACGGACACCGTCCTTCCGGAAGGAAGCGTCATATCCGTAACGAACTGTGTCTGATAGGCATACTCTATATCAGTAGTATTCTGCGTTCCGAACAGGTCTTTCAGGTATTCATCTTTCCGGAACACACGAGCCATCTCCATAGCATCCTCCCAATCGGTTCTGGATACTATTTTCTTTCCTGTACGCGCTACGGCGAAATAGTCGTCAAACTCTGCGAGGTGTTTATACTTCGCGTCGAAGCCCCATTTCGGATAATAGCCGCAGTCAGTCGTTGCGGAGATTATGGTCTCGTCCGGCACTTCCGATAGTATATTGCAAGTGGTCATAGTGACAAGCATATCAAGAACTCGTTTCTCCGCAGCGGGCACTTCCCTGTCATATACGACATATTCATCCATAGTACGCTTGCCTCTCGTGATTATGCTGTCGAAAAGAGAACCGAACTCCATAGCAGAAGTAGGTTCAACCTTGTCGTGCAAAGTGGCGAGTGCAGCGAAACCCTCTTTGGCATACTTCGCTATCGTCGAGTATGACCACGCAGGATAGTCGTGGTACTCTCGTTCGTCCAATTTCAGTGCAAGTGATTTTAGTGTTTTAGTCATTTTTTGTTTTGTTTTTGGTATAACATAATGAATTGTTATCCTTGCAAAGTCTTGCAACTCAACAAAGATAACAATTCTATTACTTAAAATCAACGGAATATTCCGGTTTCTACATCAGAGCGATGATATTGTTGTACAGCATCGGTTTGTCTATCTTGAACGGTGCGCAGACATACCGTCGTCTGTACATCTCGGCGAATGATTCGGTTCTGTGAAAGTTGGTATAATTGTTCTTGTCCAGCATTCCTCCTTCCTCAGGCAGATTCAGATTGTGCATAATGTATCCTTGCAGGAAGTTCCAGTCTTTCGGCTCAACGATTCTTCCGTTCAGCATCTCGCAGAGCGGCGCATTCCTTTTCCATCCTATGGCATCGAGAACCATATTGAAATTGTCGCTGCGTTTGCCAAGTCCGCACAATCTGTCTTTATCGTAGAAAATCGTACAGAGTGTTACAGGATATTCCTGCCAGTTGCTGTTGCATACTGATGAACAGAAAATAGAATCGTCCGGCATCCTTCGCCACATATCCAACAAATCATAACTTATGGTATGGACATTGTGCAGTGGCAAACGAGTTTCCAGCATATACTTTCTGTCAAAACTCATATTTCTGAAAATGTCCGCGTACGAATCTATCTGATTATAGACAAAACAGGACTGGTTTTTAAAAATATCGTTCTGATATATCGAATAACCAAGCGACTGCAACTTGTTCCTTACGGCTTCATACTTGTTTTGAAAAGTGCTGTAGTCCAACTGTTCTGACACCGTGACAAGTACCGCTTCCTGTGTGACGGCATTGTATGCAAGCATATCGAAAGACAGTTCCGTGAGCGGAACAATACGACCGGGTATGACAGTTATCTCCGCGTTCTCCGGTTTCACAGTCAGTGAGTAACCGGATTTGCGGATGATGTCACGACTAATCCGGCATTCCGGCGCCACATACAATGTCGCACCTTCTTGGACAGCATTTCTAGTCATCGAGTATCTATACAGCATTGTTGCAGGTGAAATAAATTCTCCCTTGATGCTGCTGAACACGACCATCTTGTTTTTCGTGTATCTGCTCCGTGCGGAATAGAAACTGACGCGCACAGTATCCGGTTCGACTAACCGGACCACTGCGCTGCTCAAGGTTTTGTATTTAAGACATACTATCATCAAGAAATTATTTGTGCAATCTTCGGCTCGAACAGTAGTTTGTTCGTCTGAGCTTTGTGACTTGCGGTTATGTTCTTTATCATATGATAGAACAGGTCACGGCTGAACAGACGCTTGCCTCCGTCTTCGCCGTTTTCGATGAACTTCAGAATCCTGTCTTTCACCGTTGCTATCGGAGTCTTGTCGTCGGAGTCAAGCCAGACGTTCACGTAGTTGGTGAAACGCCTTTCCAGAAGCGAGGAGATGTCCGCACGGAACTGTCCGTTGGAATCATACATTGCTTCCTCCAGAACTGTCTTCACTCTGTCCCAACCTCCCAGAAGCATATCTTTAGGCTGTATGAGCAAGTGCATCTTGTTTCTCAAGAACGCTGTGAACATCTTGGAGAACCTGCCTCCCTCATCCTTGAAACAGCCTTGTGATATTGTGGAGATGAAGCTGAGGTTTTCAGCGTCGTCCCAGTCGGCAATGCCGGAAATCATATTCGCGAACATCACGAACGACCTCGGATTGCAGATGCGGTTGCCGTTGTCATCGGCGTTGAACAGTTCGTCGGAATACGAAAGTACGAAGTTGATACACCTGCCGTCGATATTCTCCTGTTCAGCCCACGCCGCCCAAGCATCACGTGAGAACGCCACGTCGAAGTTGAGAAATCTGGATTTCTGCGCCTCGTCCAATGAGTTCACGTTGTATTCTCCGCTGTCCGGATTGTTCGTAAGGCATATCGTAGTCTTCTTCGGAAGGGACCACGAAGTGTATCTCTGAGTTAGAACCAGCTCCATCGCGCTCTGGAGAAGCTGCGGATTCGCCCTCACGTAATCATCGAGGACGCAGAGAGTTCCGTTCTCGTTATATTCCGGAACCCACGCAGGCTTGGCATAACCCATACGAGTTTTTCCTGTCTGGCGAATGGCTGTTCCCTTGTCCTTGGAGTCAAGCTGTTTCTCGTTCAGCCAGACCGTACCGGGAAATATCTGCATCTTGACGTTCCCGTCCTTGTCCTTTACGGACTTCGCCACCTGACATTCATATTCCTTCTGCGGATAGCCCAGAAGGTCTCCAGCCTCATCCATTTCGTGAAGACTTATCTTTGAGAAAGTCATCCCACGTTCCTTGGCCACCTGCTCCAGTATGCTAGTCTTTCCTATTCCGGCTGCGGCTTCCAACGAAATCGCAACCGGCATCTTTCCATCTTCCTGCAACTTGAGGTTGTTGTCGATGGTGTAGTTCACGAGGCGTTTGACCTCGGACATTGAAACTGTGTTTGCTGCCATAATGTAAATCTGTAATTTTGCTTTTTGTTTTTGTATTTGTGAAAATTGCCTGATTTCTCAGGCAACTTTCGGAGGTATGAACACGACGGACGCTCCGTTCACTCTGTATCTGTCCTTGTCCTTTTTCGTGCTTTTCGAGGATATTACCCACAACGTATCCTTCGGGGTGTTCTTCGGAATCGGCGCTTCTCCATCGGTGAAGTACACCAAAGCCTCAAATTCCTTTCTGTGTGCGCTGAACATTTCCATTACCGGATGAAAGTCCGTTCCGCCCCCGCCGTGCAGAGTCTGGTTCGGTTTTCCTCTGAATTCATATTCGTGCTGTATCCTTGCATCACATTCCACGACACGGAAATTTGTCGTGGACGTGAGAGTGTTCAGCTGCTCGAAGAACTCGTTGTACTCCGGCATAGATATGGAACCTGAAGTGTCTATCGCGACAAGGATTCTGGATTTTCTCTGATGACGGTTTCCGGCTGCATCCGGGAATCTCCTCGACTCGCGCTTCTTGGACTTGCGTATCCGTTCGGTGAACTCGTTTCCGAGATACCTGCGAATAAAACGTTTCCAGTCGGCGACAGGTCTCGGGCGCTTCCGAGTACGTATCTCCTCTATTCTACCGACAAGTTCTCCCGGCACTTTACCTCGACCTTTCTCCACTTCATCAGCCGCGAATACAAGCAAGTAGTCGACAGCCTGCTCCAGCTGCGCTTTTGTCGCTTCGTTGTCAGAAATCTTCGGCCACATCGAATGGTCATCTATCTGTCCAGTTGTCTTCTTCAACTCATCGACCACTGAACCGGTGGCTTCTTGCGCTCCTGTCTGTTCCTGCTTACCGTTTCCGTCCGAAGAATCCTGCTTTTGCCCTGTCTGCTGATTGCCATTAGGTTTCTTGCTGTTCTGCTGATTCTGCCGCTGTCTGTTCTCCTCCTGTTTCAAGCGGTCATAGTATACGAGTGTTCCTTCATATCTGTTCCAACCTTTGTCTTCAGGAACTACAGGATGCAGACGCCGTATGACGTTCGTGTCGATATACCCGTTTATCTCCATATCCGCCGCGGCATTTCTCAAGAATGCGTCATTGCTGGAATCCGGTTCGGTGTTGAACAGCGTGAAGTGATTGAAGGCTATGTGCAATATCTCGTGCTTGAGAATGACCATAGTCTCATCTACGGACAGATCTTTCACGAAGTCCTCATTATAGAGCAGTTTGAACACGTTGCCTGAACGCGTCACAGCCATAGTCGAAGTGAAAGAAGACGGGACACGCTCCATTGATGACAGGAGTATTCCGTAATACGGCTCCTGTATCGTAAACAGCATACAGGTCTTCTCAAAGTCCATAGGTCACACGGTTTTTGTCGAACCAGTTTTTCTCAACCATCACTCCGCCTTCTTCCGGCAGGAGTTCATCCGGATAATCCGGGAACACGTCATACAGTCCCTGACATACGGGCCAGGGTATGAACAAGTAGTTTACGTAGTTGTCATTTCTTTCCATAATTCTTTCAGTTTTGTAGTACCGAACGTTTTCACAAAATCACTCGGGTCTTTGCATTGCAGTTCAGATGGGATGCAGATGTTCCTGAGTGACGGATACAGTTCAATCAGTTTGCCGGCATTGTCCTGACCTGGATTGTCCGCCGTATGTTTGAAGTCGTTGTCGTACCAGAGATAGACCGTCTTGAACCTGTCCAGCACCTGTTTCATCACCTGCGGTTTAGGCAGGTAACCTTCACCCTGCATTGACATAGCCGGAATACCCAGATTATGCCACAGGCACATAGCGTCCTTTCTGGAGGACGTGATGATGACGGCATCGTCGGATTTCCTGTCTGCGAATGCGAACGCCTGTTTCCACAAGTCCCACACGGAAGCATCGTGCTTGGACAGCCACTTCATCGTCGTAGAATACGGCTGATAGAGCTTTATGCTCTGCTTTCCGTCTTTCCACTCGAAGTATGCATAAGCATACTTGTCCATCGGAACGGTGACGGTCTGCTTGCCGTAGTCCGTCTCTCTGGTGAAGAAGGCGTGTGACACCGGATGTACGTTGCACTGTTCCGCGAACGACACAGGAATACCGTAGGAGTTCCAGAACTCGATGTCCCAGTCCTTCCATTTCCGTATCCGGACCTGTATGTCGGAACCGGAATTGAGATGAAGTTTGCCTCTGTACTTTCGTATAAGACTCACTCTCGGTATCCTGTTTTCAGTGTCCAGCTTTATCTTCAGCAATGCTTCGGAGTAGTTGACGTTCCACAGCCGGGCCATAAGCGACACGGCGTTTCCCTTGTCCCCTGTTCCAAAATCCTTCCAGAAAACGGCATCTCCCCTCTCCGTCATACAGAACGAAGGTCGGTCATCATCTTCCCGAAGCGGCGAGGACAGTTTGCAAGGGAAGGTATCTATGCTGAGATACCGTTTGACAATATCCCTGTCAGACAGGGAGACGTCCTCCCGCCGGACAGGGATACTGCTTCTGTTGGTTTGGCCTATCATCAGAACGGAAGGTCATTGCTAGGGTCGTCATCTACAGGAGCGAAGGCGACATTGTCGGAGAACATCGAGTCGGACGAAGACTCCTCGACTTTCGTCGCAGTCTCTTTCCACTCCTTCACCGGAGAAGCGCTGAACTGATACTGGGAGTTCTCCCTGCCTTCGAAATACTTGTCGATGAATTTCCTCGCGGAAGCATACTCGCCGGTGCCGAGATCGATTCTCGCGCCGTTTCCGATGAACCCTGTATTGAGGAACGTCTGATATGTCCTGTTCTCGTCTGTAAGACGGATTCCGAAAATGACTTTGACACGGTTCTCCGGCTGTGTAGCCAGATAGGTCTTTATCTCCTTCACGTTTGCGTCGCACAGACCTTTCCAATCATCTATAGTAAGTTTTCCAGGATTCTTCGAATCTATCCAGCCGTTCTTCGCCCTGTCGAACACCTGCAGCGGCGTTACGTTGAGGTATTTCATAAGGAACGACACGAGTTCCTCCTCGCCGTGATGACACATCCTGTACGGCGTAGAGATGTTGGCCTTGTTGCCGTTGGCATACGTAGGCACTTCCTTGTTCTGCAATTCCTCTTTCGTAGCCCACGCAGTGCGTCCGTACTGGTCGATAATCTTGCATTTGGTCCCTTCACGGTTGGTCATAATCTCCGGACGAACCCAGAAGTCAAGCGAGACGACAGGTTTGTCCTCGATGTCCTGAATCTGTACAAGCAGCCGTATGCGTGCGGACTTGATTGTCTTGTCGTCAACTTCCCTGGTTACAATATAAATAGGCTCATCGGCGTCCTCCGCTATCTCGTAGCCGAATTTGCGCAGGGTGGCGTTGTCCGGATTGACGGCAACCACGTTGACGGATGCCACACCGACATATTTCTTGTAGTCGAAATTTCCTGTTGACGGATTCTTGCTTACGTTTGCGTTTTCAATCATAGCTGTAAAATGTTTAATCGTTTAACTGTTTGTTTCTTCTATTTCTGCCGGTGTCTTGAGTTCAGTGAACGGAGGCATAATCATCCTATGAAGCTCTGTCTTCTCACCTTTCCATCTCTGCTCCCACATATCATCCCATTCCTCGCCGTTTCCTGCAAGACAGATGAGCATATCCGGGAAAGCCTCGGCAATCTCGGATATTCTGTCAGTGATGTCGTAGAACTTTCCTGTCATCGACAATCCATCCAACAAATCCTGGATGTCTCCTCCGCACATCGGATAGCAGGCTTTCAACCTGTCTCCGAACTCTTGGATCTTCTCCTCTTTCCCAAAAAGAGCAAGAGAATACGTAGTCAGGTAGCTCATATCACTTCCACTCCTGTACGAAATCCGGCCACTCCTCGTCAGTGGAGGTGTCATCGGCTTCCGCGTCGTTACCCGGCAAGTCATTGTCAGAGGGCCATTCAGTCACCGTTTCGGTTTCCGCATCGTCCTGATGCTCCGGTTCAGAAACGGATCCTTCATTGTTTTCCGGGAACAGGGTGTCCACCACTTCTTCCTCCGCCGGAACAGTATCTTCCGTTTCCTGCTCTACAGCCGGAGTTTCCGGTTCATCGTCAACAGAATCCTCAGCAAGAATGGACGAGTACTTCGTTATCTGGGAGTCGAGAAGTTTGATGGTGTCGTTGAGTTCGGATTTCTCCTTTTCTGCGAGCGCCCTGTACTTGGCGTCAATCTTGTCGATTTCCGCCAGAGCGAACTTTTTCGCTTTCTCCGAGCACTCGATTATGCTGCGGATTTCTCTAATGAGTTTCTTGTTGTCTGTAAGCATATTGGTTGTAATAATTAAGTGTAACTGTCAAAATTTATAATTCCGTATGTAATTGTTTGGTATGTTTGAGGTTAGAGTGTAGAGAAAACTGTCGTCTTTGGTGCCGTCAAATACGGGTATCCATATTACGGGATTCTGGCTTCTCATAATCCTACCGATCTCCTGTACGGTGATTCGTGAAGTTCCTCCGAGCTGCGTGATGATTCCGTGATGGATGTCGTTGAGGTTCTGTCCTTCTATGAGCTTGCCAACGACGAAAAGGGAATCTATCTCGTGCCCGTTGAACTTTTCCAGAAGTTTTGCCGATACAGGAGTCTTCGACGTGAACGCCCTGTCCGCGCAAAGGTTCTCCGCCTGCGCAACCGACGAGCAGAAGCACAGATAACGCCTGCCTTTGCTTTCCAGACCTTCGCAGATTCTCCTCACGGCGAACTCCTTTATCTTTCCGAGAAACCTCTTGCGTTCATTCCCGGCGCGGAGCATCCTCTGCTTGGCGAACCTGCTAGGTTTGCCGTTGAACACCGTCGCGGCGTCCTCGACTTTCCTTTGCAGCACGTCGTACATTTTCTTGTCGGTAAGCTGTCTTCCCATATACCAGTGTCTGCCCTCCGTATCGTCCAGCGTTATGTGGCACACGTTCACCGTCGGAGAAGGCAGTATGCCCATCTGTATGGCTTTTCCCAACGATATGTACGATTTTGTGAACTTACCGTAAGCGTTCTCCAACGCATACAGTTCATCTTCGTCGATTACCGCACCGAGCGCCAGCACATATCGTCCGGACACCGATGCGCAGATTCTCCTGCGTTTATCGGTATCCACGTGCGGAGCCTCGTCGAAAACCAGGAGCCCCCAGTCGGAGTGCTCGTGCTTGTGCAGCGATGCATAACAGGATATGACGACGTTGTCCAGAGGCACGCCGAACTTCCTGAACTCGTTTTCCCAGTTCTCTATGTTGTTCTGTTCGGGAACAAGAATGAGGCAGGACATCGGATGCGCTTCCAGAAACCGCAGCACGACGTTGCTCTTTCCTGTGCCCGTCGCCCACTGACAAAGCAGACGACGGTCGAGGAAGAGCCTGTCAGCAGCCGCAGACTGGAGTTCACTCCTGTTCATAATAGGCGTCTATATGTTTGGCGACGTAATTCAAGTCATTCGGTATGTACAGTTCGTCGAACATTCCCATAGGCGTCTTCGCCGGAATCTCCGCACCGTTCCTGTCGAGAGTACGGTTGGTGTAGAATCCGAATCGGACTTCCTTGTCGTCGAAGACCGGGAGCGCGAACAGCACTATGTCCACGTTTTCGAGGATATTGTACTGTGCGTCGAGCAGTTTGCCGACAGTGGACGGCTTGTATTCCGTCGCTCCGGAGTCGGTCACCAGACTCTCCACGTGATACTCCATAAACACCTTGATGTCGTCACGCAGGTTCTGAATGGCTTTCAGAATCTTCTGCATATGAACTGCAAATTCCGTATATTTCTGATAGCCAGTCTGTTGCGCCTTGTTGAAGTATTCCTGCCGGATGATATAAGTGCCGTCTGTGATGACGATGTTCTTCACTTTAGGCTGCTTGTTGCACCATTCGAGTCCCTGAAGGACGTCGGTATACGTCGGAGTGAGAAAGAGATTGTTCTTCTCCTTGCCGTACTGCCCGGCATACTTGAACGGAAGCGTCCTGTTGATTACCCGTAGAATCACCGTCGATTCCGGGTCGAGAGTTCTGACCGAGGTGGTCTTGCCTGTCCCGGTCTTTCCGCAAACTAAAATTGTCTGTGCCATAAAATTACTGTTTGTTAAAAATACTGTTGATTAATGTCAATAACGTGAGGGTGCCTGTCCTCCGCTGCCGTCTCTGCGACTTGATGTCCTGTGCCCGAATGTAGTATCTGGACACTTTGTCTATGTCGTCCGGAGGCGGGAGCATCTCATAGTGACAGACCGCTCCGTCGAAGAACAGCGGACAGCAGCCTCCCATCTCGCCGTTCCTGTTGGCGAGGACGTAAAGGAAGCGTCCGTAGTTCTGTAATCCGTGCCCGGATTCGTCCTGTATCTTGTATCCGAGCCAAGCGGGACATCCGAATTTCGACGGGTCGAAAAGTCCCAGAACCAAGTCTGCGTCTCTCGCCGTGTATTTCGAATCCGAGAGGCCTGCGGAAGATGGAAGCATTTTCTTCTGCTTCATCGCCTCCAGCCCTTCCATCTCGGAAGCCTGCTGTTGTATCGCCACGCAGGTGAAATTGTATCTGTTGCGGAGATACTTGACGAAATACTCGCTCATCTTGTCGACCGCGTCCTTGATTCGGAATCCCTGCTCCTTATCTACCAGGCCTATGTGATCGATGACGACTATCTTGTAATGGTTCGGGTCGTTCTGCACGTAGGAGTCGAACACCTCCACGTCCTTTCCGGAAAGTCCTGCGGACTTCTTCTTGTGCGAAGTGTAGGTTCCCACGGACTTGGCGTACTTCTCGCAGACACGGAGTATTCCGGTTGGATTGGTGTCCTCGGTCTCGAACTGCACGCAGTCCATAAAGAACCTTATCCGTTCCTGATACTTCTCGCTTCGGAGCTTGTCAAGAGCCTCCTCCGGTACAGGATAATCGTATGAGGTGGAGCGAAGGTCCGCAGGAGACAGCCGTATCCCGTCGAACTTGTACAGAAGGTACGAGAAGTATCTCTCGATTATCTTCTGTATCGCTTCCTCCAATGCGAAGTAGATGATGTGCACGGAGCATTTGTCCGGGTTCTCGAAGGCGTAGTCGAGCGCACGGAACACGTATATGAAATCCGCCAAGTTGGTCTTCCCGACCTTCTGGTTGGCAGACACGATTACGTATTGTCCCTGCTCTATGCCCGGCACCTCGGTCCTGAACTTCTCGAACGGCAGCGGTATGCAGTTGGTTCCTCCGCCGAGCACGTTGCGCCTCCGTTCCTCAAGATTGCTCAACACGTCCCCGGCAGTGCGGATGCCGTTAAGTCCGGAGGCGTATTCTGTGTACTCTTCCTCTGTGATTCCGACAGTAGTGTTCGTTCCCTCTAACATATCAGCACTGTGTTTACTGTTTCGAAATCACTTGAAGACACGTCCGTCGCGCAATCCTCGAAGTTGGCGGAGTCCTCCAGAAAGTCGGCGAACTTGGACGAATAGATGCAGGTTATCTTCCCGTCCTTCTGCGACACGCTCCTTTCCTGCTTGAACACGAAGTACTTCAGAATCTGCATATACTTGGTGTTGTCCTGGAATTGCGAGAGGTATCGTCTGCCCGCACGCAGACAGTCCTCCACGGTGTACTTGTCGCCGAGGTCCCTTTCCTTCCAGACGAACTCCAGACGCTTGACCAGATTGGGGACGGAGTCCCTCCACGGATATTTTCCGCCCTTCTCACCCTGGGGCCACAGGTTCCGCAGTCCGGTGGCGACGGCAGTGAGGAAGTCCTCGCCGTCGTCGGACGGAGAAGGCAGCTTCATCTGCCTGAGGGCGCAACAGTAGCCCTTGACGAACGCCGTCTGCGGAGAGACGCCTATGCTCCGTTTCTTGGGATAGGCACGGTTTGCCAGATCGATGATCTGTTTCATTGTAAGTTCCATAATCTTCTCCTTAAATTGGAAAGTTCAAAGATATTGAATATCAGATTATGAAACAAGCCTATTTCCCGGATTTTTTCATTTCCGGAAAAACAGGCAGTTTCATATCCGATTTTCTGTGCGATGACAGTCGGCCAACCTCATTCATCAGTTTATATAATGCGGTTTAACTGCTTTATCATCAGTGGTTTCCTCCTGGCATTCCGTCACGTCACGGACTGTGAGGTCGAGTTCAGTGGCAAGTCGGCTGAACTCCCGTTTCTGCTCGTCGGTCAGGTTCGCCTGACGGAGCAGCCGTATGGCTTCCCTTATCTTGTTCTCCATAGCCTTGATTCGTTTCTTGCAAATTCTGCGTTTCTGTTCGTGTCCGTAGCTATCGTAGATTATCCCGAGCTGGTCGCAGACATATTCTGACACTTCCCTCGGAAGATATTTCCTGTGCCATTGCCGTCCGTAGCTCAGGACAGCCCTGAGCATTACGAAGCACCTTCCGGTGCGGCTGGCGAACACCATAGTCTTCCTGCACGGAGACGCTTTCCATAAAAAGCCGGTGGCGAGAAGTCTGTCAGCGTTCCGTACGGGAGGAGAGCTGCGGCTCATCACCCTTATCTTCGTAGCGACGAGCCGTTTCGAATATATCGCGTGCATCATCAGGCGAGCCGGCGTTTCGCTTCGAGGTACTTGCAGTACTTCTCGCAGCGTCGTTCGTAGTATGCCCTGTGCAAAGGCAGTTCGATCCTGCATCCGGTGATGCAGTAGACGGTGCGCTCGATTTCGAATACGGCGCGCACGATGGGTTTGAGTATTTTCCTAAACATAGTCCTGCAAGTTTTCAGCGATCGTAAGCAAAGTGTAGTCGGTGCAGATATGAGGTTCGTCGACGTTCATCCACCAGTTCCCGTGGTCCTGCATCCATTCGTGGCTCTTGTCGGAAGTATCGGGACAGCAGTGGATGAACAGCTTTCCGTCCTGTACCTTCACCGCGTTTAGGCACTCCTCGTACAGGACATTGATTTCGGCGTTCTCGTCCGGACAGTAGGTCACGGCATAGCATCGGTCACATCCTTCCCTTGCGAAAAGGACATAGCCTCTCTCTCCCTGCGCCTTCTCTATCTCGGCGCAGAGCTGTTCACGGAGCCACCCCATAAAGAATGACACTCCGAAGTCGTAAAGCAATCGTTTCATAGTATGACAGTTGAATGGTTTTACTTAAAGAAAAAATCCGGGAACCTCACGGCTGCCGGATTCGTACTGTAGAGATATGTGCGGGAACATTCGTTTCGCCGATAGGCTACTCGTCCCGGACGCCGCGCAGAGGCTGTCCTTTGTCCGGGTACGGAGAAAGCGAAATCCTTTCTCCGCGAAATCAATATGAGGTTGCGAGGAACATCTTTTGCGACCTCTCGGACCAATAGGTCACGCTGTTGTCCGGCGTCAGTCTGTTTCTATAGCAATAGTCCAGAAAGATGAACAGGTCGGCAAAAGCCAGAATCTCCCCGTAGTTCTTCTCCGCAACGACGGCATCGAACTCTTCCTTCGTAGCGACATCACCGACACTCATAGCCTCACACATACTTTGCGGGAAGTGAATCCTCTCAAATCGGAACGCTGCGTCGAGTCCAACGAACACAACGCAGATTCATAGTCCTCGGCCACCACCAGAACTTTCCGGTGACTGTAAAACCGAAAAGAAAACAGTGTCATAACATTTGTCTTCATCTTACACCATATTAGCACGCGCACATACGCGCGCGTATTCTTTATTCATTTTATTCTTTATTGTTTTTTATTACCTCAGAAAAGAAAAATAATAAAAAAGAAAAGAGTTCCTGACAGACCGGCAAAGAACAAGGCAAGATAAAAATATTCGTCTTCCCCACAAAATTACAAAAAATCGAGACCGAATATGTCAGGAAAAGTAAAGCCGCCGAACGGAAAACCAAAGGGAGGAGGGATAGTATCCTCCTCAAGCATTTGAAACTCTCCAAAGAAAAACCCCCCAAGAGAAAAAATCCTTCGAAAAGAAAATTTCCCAGAGAAGAAACTTCCTAGAAAGAAATGATTCCCCGAAGAAAGATTTCCGTGAAGATTGGTCTTGAGAAAAGAATCTCGGAAAAAGATTCCGGGAAACATTCATCAAGGAACAAAACTCAAGAAAAGAAAATCTCTCGCCGGTGTCCGTTCGGCAGATGTTTGAAAGTCAAGTCGCGCACACACGCGCACGCACGCACGCGTACACATCGCAGGACTACATCCCCTCGTCGTAGTCCTTCCTGTTCTCCTTGAAATCGGAATACTGCTGAGCCGTCATAGGCTGCACGAACCCTCCCTTCAAGCAGACAAGTATGAGTCTTTCGCCGTTCATAATTCAGAAAAATCTAATCGAATTGCAATTCGTGAAATGGAAATGGAATGTAGTTTGCCCCCAGAAAGCACAGAACCCCGTCTAATTTCTACGATAATATCCCAGACAATAATCTATCGTCCGAGAAAAGATAAGTGAAAATAGAGGGGTTTCTGTGCGTTTTCCAATTCCGCCGGCAAGCCTTGGCTCTATTGGATGCAGAATAAAGCCATTTTGGGAACGCGGCGGAACTGGAAAAACATCTGGAAGAAAGACCCGTAGGCTCAAGGAGATTTGTCAGTTGGGTCAGACAGGTAGAAAAAAGAGAGAGGCCGAAGCCTCCCTCGATTAACCGTTGTACTCGCGCTTCTCACCGTGGCAGAGAAGATGCTTAGGAGCACCACTGACTACCTCACCGGTCTTCTCGTCGGTGAAGAAACCTATGCGGAACTCGAAGTTCTCCACAACATCCACCTTCAGGTCCTCCTCCGTAGCCCTGTTGCGAGGCCAGATGTCCAACTCAAGAATCTGACCGTCTGGCGCAGTGGCACGCAAGTGGATGAGAACGACCTGTTCACCGTCAACGGTGACGATTCTCGGAGAGAAATTCACACCTACGAAGTTGCAAGCCTTGAAGTACAACGCAGCGTCATAATCCTGATAACGCTCATTCTTTTTGAAGTTAACCTGTGCCATAATGCATTTATTTTAAAGATTACCGGGGGGTCCCTCCCCCCGCCTATATGTTGGGGGTGGGGTGAGGAGGAGTACATCTCCCTCATACAGATATTCCGTCACAGGCGGTGTTGTTCCAGTTGGCATCTCCATCGTACAGGTATTCTGTCTCCTTGAAATATTCCTTCGTACAGGTATTTTGCGAGGATGCCCGTCGCCCTTATAGTTGTTGAAAGTGTTTTGCTGTCGAACAGACACTTTAGATGTTCTTGCGTTATGATGTATATGTCAATGTGTTACGATTTTGCCGGGCGGGGGTATAGATAAAAATATAGGAATATGGGGTGGGGTGTTTTTTAAGGAAGTACTATATTTGTGTCCTAAAGCACACGTCTATGACACTTGGACAGTTCAGATACAAGTACAGTGGAATCAATCCGAAGTATGTTGTATGGGGTCAGTTGTTGGATACTAGCAACTGGGGGTCTCTCCGCTTGGGCGAGAAAATAGATTCGTACATTGACAAAAACGTTCAGAAGTACCTTATGCGTGAGCATCGTGATTTGATGACTGATTTGCATCTTGCGAAGTATTTTGGTATGCATTCTCGCGAGAAAGAATTGTCTGCACGGGTCAAGGAGCTGTCGGACAGGCGTCAGATGTTCAGCGCTGCGAAGTTCTTCACGGAGCATTGTGGTTGGGGATGGGGAGGCGCTTCTATGAAGTTCCTTGATGTCGATTATGTGTCCGGTGATTATGTGATATGCAGTGATGACGGACCTGCTTGCACTCCGTCCATAAAGACTGTCCGCATTCCTGTCGCTGTGATGGACGTTTACAGGTGCGGAAACAGGATACCTTTGTGCATATACGGGAACGTGTACGAGTCTGCGGAGACGGCTGTGCCGCTCCCGGATGCGGTCTCCGATGTTCTTCTATATCCGGTTATTGTTGAAGGGACCTTGGTATCCGTTCTGCTGTACGGCTATTCGGAATACGGGAAAGGTGTTTTGTTGAAGGGTGACGATATAGGTTCCGTGTTGCACTATGCCGCAGAGAACACTGAGCGGTATCTGACAGGCGCACTGTACCGTATTGCCAGGGATGACTATCGTCGGGAGGAGAGGGCACGCATTGAGAGGTTTAAGGCAAGGAGGGAAAGCTGGGAGTGGGAGGCGTACAGTCACCCGGAACCGCGTGAATGGTACAGCGAGCTTGACACTCTGGAAGCTCTCGGCTATGACGTGGACGCCTATCTTGAACGCAGGCATTACTATTGGGACAGCGATTTGTAACAGTTTCACTTTGAACTTGCAAGTGATTTACTTGTGGTTGGCTGGCATATCGTATTTTGTCTGAACTTTGCGGAAAATTGATATGCTATGGACGGAAAGTTATTGGATTTGGCCAAAAGGATACGGCGGGGTGGATATACATTCGCAGCGGGAGGCAAGCTGTACCGAAGGTATGACGGCAGGACTGAGGAGAGTAACCGGTTGGAATTTGGCTGGAAGGACGGCGTACTGGACAATGCGCTGTACCCTGTCGTACCGGAGGTGAATGTGCAGCCTGCTGCTGAACTCGTCAAGAGACCTGTCGTTGTCGGAGGGGCGCAACCGAGCGGTTATCTGACTGGGACGGGTCCGACTTATGTGAATTTGCATCAGTCTCACATACCTGCCGATGCCAGTGCGGTGGACGCGGTATTACCGGGTGCGTTGTTCGTCGGGGATACGGTGCAGAAGCTGCCTGACATTACAGTTCCTTTTGTTGAGGAGGGTTATCGGGGTGAGCCTGTCCTGTCCGAGCGGCAAAGACTGCTTATGCAGGCGTTGCGGAATCGTGGTACTGTCAGCCGTGAACAGCTGGAGACGGGGCTTCTTCTTAATCCTCGCGACGGGGCGGCATCGACTCCTGTGATGAATGATTCCGGCATTGTTTCTGATGGCAGAAGTCAGTATGCCGAATCGAAGTTGCTTGGGCAGTCCGATGCAATGGCTGCTCAGCGTGCGGCTTCCACACTGAAGAATGCGGATGTTGACACCATTAAGTCAGTGCAGGCGGAGTTGTACAGGAATGGATATTACAGGAGCGTGAAGACTCCGCAGATACCCGTCGGAACAAAGGAGCAGAATATGGAGTTGCAGCATAAGCTGAAGTCCTACGGCTATGACCTCGGCACTTACGGGGAGAACGCGGACGGCATAGACGGCAAGATAGGGGCGAAGACCCGGGCGGCTTGGGCGAAGTATGTACAGGAGCATCCTGACGATGTGATGCTGGACTCCGTTGCTGACGGAAAGGTCGGTCCGGCTACTCGCCGTGCTTTGGCTGAATACTATAAGGATGTTTTTGACAGTTCTCATAATCCAGATGATTACACAAAGATACTGACAGAGGCAGTATCTCCGAACTTCATTCGCACTCTGCACGATTCTTATTTGGACGCGAGTAACTTGCGTGGTTGGAAACAGGCGGTAGCGCAATCGTCTGAAACTGATGAGGATGGTATTCCTAAAGTTGACTATACTTGGAATGTCTCTGACGATATGCTAACCAGAGTCGCCGGGTTGTTACCAAGCGGACTGTCTACTAATTCTGTTCCAGACTGGACTTCGCCTACACGGTCTACTGGCGCAGTCGGTTATCCGGACACTTGGGATAGTCCTACATATATTGAGGAGAATGATAATGCAGTGTTATCGTTGCTGCGTAAACTCGGCGGCATACCCGGAGCAGCTGCTACGAGTCTGAGCCAACCCGGCAGAGGTACTATTGGCAACTTTATGTATAAGACTACGCCTGCCGGTATTGTAATATCCGACGGCTATCAGTTCAAGGCATCACCGGAAAAGGTTGTCGTATCGGATGCTCAAGGAGTAGGTTATAACGAAATGCGTTCCAAGATGAACATAGAACACAGGGCTGGCAATACGAACACACAGACATATCTAATTCCGTGGGATGTCTATAACGAAATACAATCCTCGAAATAGTTAGACATACATATAGTAGTAGACCAAAGTGTATGGGTGTAGATAATTTTTATCTTGCAGATAACGAAAAAGAGCTGTATTGATTGGTATTGCTCCTATTTTATGCACTGCATCGGTGTATGCGACTTCGATGGAACACATCGAATATGCGTCTGTTACATCGAATGTGGTATTGGTTGAGTTTAGCGCAAGAGCGGCGCGCAAATCTTTGAAATCCATATTGGCATAGCTGGCTCCTTTTGCATCCAACCTTGTGCTGTATCCGTTCAATGCGTAGGCATCAACTCCGTCTATCACGACTGGGGCGTCGTGTGGAATATGAAGCAGCATAGCCTCTAAGGCGGCTTCCGGGCTGATTACCCAACCGAACATCCAAACGGCACAGTGCATTGTATATATCGAACAGCACTCATACAGGTTGAGTTCCTTGCCGTCGTTGAGCTTCTTCATAGACTTTTCCTGTCCGAAGAAGACATAATAGAACCCGTTGATGAAGATTGCGAGGATGACAGCCAGAATGACTGACAGTGTTATTTTTACAGGCTTTTTCATTTTATCGTTCTGTGTTATTTGTTTCTGTTCAAACCCGGAGACCGTTCAACTTCCGTACCGAAGCTGGCAATCGTATTCTTCTTTTGCGACCGGCTTGTTCCGAGGGAGTTTTGTCCTCCCTGCTTCCGGCGGAGCGAAAAGGGCACAGTTAGTCCTCCTTCCGTTCTTTTTCAGCATCAGACATACGCTTATGCACCGCTGGTATCGCGCCTAAAGATTCTTCCCCAAAGGATGCTCAAGAATCGACGGCCCTTCGCACTATGCCCATTTTCCACGGTAGCGGGGACTTGCCAGAACCTCCGGCTCTATGTATTGCCGTATCGTTACCCGCCGTCTGACCTGCGCTATCACTTTCGTGCGCCTACAGGTGATGAATCCTTCCTTGCATCCGGATTCCCGTGGCTTTGTCTCGGAAATATAAAAAATCGACTGCCTTGCTTTTTTTAGCCAAAACACACGTCGCAAGACAATCGATTTCATAAGCCCGAGGGCCTTTATATTTCCTATTGTGTGTCTTGGCTACCTTATGTTTCTGATGCAAATATAGAATCTATTTTCGAAACTTCCAAATATTTCGATAACTTTTTTGTTCCATTATGTGATTTTTCATAAATGAAACAAAAATGTTTTGATTTTGAAAACATTTTGCTATATTTGCCACAACTAAATTTCTTTACTATGAAGATGTACACGCAGGCATTCAACAAGATGATGGAGGTGAACGACTTCGTGAACAGGTCCGGAATTCCTCAGGAGCGTATAGTCAATGTGTTTCAGTCAAAGGACGGGACTTTCCTGCTGGTGTATTATGCGGAGGAGTAAGGAGCTGTCGGTGGAGGAGTACACCGAGCCTGTATATTACTGCCGTGACTGCCATTCTCTCTGCATCGTCTCGAAGGACGAGCTTGCTGATGAGGACTGGGACGGCTCATACTGTGGCAAGTGCGGTTCCACGAATGTCGGAAGATGCCTGTTCGGCGAGTGGCTTGCCGAGGAGGAGTGCCGTTACGCACGTGAGCTTGGCAGGAGATGGAGCAGATAGTACGCAGTAATAATGCATTGTGGTATGGAGAAAGAAGATGCGGTTCGGCAGATGAAGCCTACAGGTTGTTCCGTGACGACTACCACCGGGAACTGGGAAAGTCGGTTTATATGCGACTCGACAGGCTCGGGCAGCGCAGGGAGCGCCTTCACTCGTTCGGTTTCGTGTTCGAGAAGACGCAGGAGCCGAAGGGCCCGGAATGCGTGGGCGAGTTCCGTTGCAGGCTTCTCGGTATGCTGGACATCGGATACGTCAGGACCATCGGATTGTGGGATTACTGCGACGTCAGCGACGACGCCTTTGAAGACTGGCTCGACTGGGTGTTCTCCAGAGGCAACGGACACCTTCACACCGACGGAATAAGGGACAGGGTCGGAAGGACTAGCAGAAGGCTCAGGACAAGATACAGGTAAAACGTTTTCAATACAAATGGCTATGGAAGAAAAGAACCAGACAAAGAAGCTCTCTTATGAGGAGCTGAGCAAGGCAGCGAGCGAGCTGCACGTGCAGTACCAGAAACTCGTGGTGGAGTACCGAAAGGCTATGACCGCCCTCAACAACCGTGACTTCGACTATATGTCGTTCCTGCTCACGATGCTGTTCAAGGTGATGGAGCATCCGGAGATGTACACCGGGGATTTCGTGAAGTGGGCGTCGAAGAACATCGAGCAGTCGCTCACGTCGTTCGCCGAGAGTATGCAGTCCGCCGGGCAGGAGGATGCCGCCGGCGCTGAAACCGAAACGGGAGGAAATGAAGCCGAATAACGTGTTCCTCGTGCCGTGCACGGACATCTCGTTCTACCGGGCGTGGATCGAGTTCCTCACGCCGTACCACAAGCTGACGGCAAGGGAGAGGGATGTAGCGGCGAGGATACTTATGCAGTACTTCCGTTTCAAGGACAGCGTTCCGGACCAGAGCGTGCTGCGGGAGCTGATGTGGTCGCACTCGTCCAGAAAGGACCTGACGGACTCTCTGAAGATGTCGCAGGCGCATTTCCAGCTGGTGCTGTCGAAGCTGAAGTCGTCCGGTTTCCTCAAGGACGGGGACATCAATCCGAGGTTCCTTCCGCACAGGATTCCAGGGGACTCGCGCTTTATGCTGCAGGTGGTGTTCGACTGGTCGTCTGAACGGCATCCGATAAGCCGTGAAGTTCAGCAGGCGTGACGAGAACGACTTCCGCGCCGTGTCGGATATGACAGGCGTGCCTGCTGTGGAAGTGCGGAGGGCGGTGGCTTCCTTCTTCGATTCCATAGTGAAGGAATCGGATGCGCTTCATTTGGACAATGAGTGCCGCATCTATTCGAGGGAGGCGTTCCGCAGCCGGGAGTTCGTGAGGAACATCCCGGGCATAGGGAGAATCGGCCCGGTCTACAGCAGATACCTGTTGTGGCGGGCCAACGAATCGAAGAATCTTGTTCAGGAGCCGCGAGGGCATTGTCGGAACAGAGTCGTGCAGGATGACATCGAAAACATCGCTGGTGAAATCATTTCGGGCGGCTCCGCAGTTCCTGTTAACAAGAGAAAAGGAAGCGAATTTTATAAACGTGTGTGGCTGGTTGGCACTGACGGTAAGCGTCTTGCGCGGCAGGTCATACGAAAAGAGAAGAAGAATGGCATTCAAGATTAAGAAAGTGAGACCCCTGTTCACGGGGATAGTGACCACGGCGAACAAGTATGTGGGCGACGTGACTACGGCAGGCGGCCTGCTCCTTGACACCAGCAGGTTGTCGGGCAGTCTGAATCCGTATCAGACGATCATAGCGGTCGGGGAGATGTGCAAGGACCTCAAGGAGGGCGATGTAGTGAAGCTGAACTTCAAGCGGTACGCTATCGCGAACCACGTCCCAGGAGCCATTGACGAGGCGCAGAACAAGCAGTTCGACAATATGTCGATAAGATACGAGATTCCGATGATAAACCTCGACGGCAGGGAGTGTCTGTTCCTCCAGAGCAACGACGTCGAGTATGTCGTCACCGAGTATGACATCGACGAGGGAGGACTGCTTCAGTAATAACCCTTAACGTTTTGTGATATGGCAACACCTAAAATGAACAAACAGCAGCTGATGTGGCAGGCTGAAAGCGACGCGGACACGATGGCCCGGTACGAGGAGATTATGTCCGACAACAAGAGGCGCTCGGCTGCGGTGAAGAAGGCACGCGAACGTGCCGATGACCTTAACAAGAGAGCTGCTACTATGTCCCGTGTGGCCAGCTCAGGAAAACAGAGGAGGAAGTGATATGAAAAACTATACTTGCAGAATCAAAGATGCGTGGCGTGTTCTCACCTGCTTTTCGTATATCCTGCTTTATCCGTCGAAGGAGGGTCTGGATATGTCTGCTACCGTAAACAATCCGCTGTTCGATGCGCTGTCAGACAGACTTGTGACGTTTCTCAGGAACTGGTATGCGCAGACGTTCGGAAAACAGGCGCGGTTGAAACAGGAAGCGGAGAGTGTGAAACCGAAAAAGGAGGGGACGAATGAAGCTGATTGAATTTGACGGGATGGATTTCAACGTGGCGGACGAGGCGTTTCTTATCCGCCCTATCCGTGAACTGTTTCTCCGGGACAAGACGAAGCAGAAGGGGACTTTCTGGAGACAGTTGTCCTACCTGTGGTTTATGTGCGATCCGAGAAGCACCTATATGTACATATCCGACCCGGACAAGCGTGCCGAGGAGATAAAGGAGACGGAGGGATTCGACCGGGACTGGAAGCCTGATGAACTTCTTGCGGAAGCTATGGAAGCGTACAGGAAACAGACCACCACCACTTCGTCCGTTCTGCTTGAGGGTATGCGCAAGGGAATAGACAAGCTCGTCGCTTTCTTCAACGACTTCGACCTCAACGCCGTGGACAAGAACGGAAGACCGATTTATCAGGTGTCCACTATGACAGGGGCGCTGAAGCAGGTTCCGGAGCTGGCGAAGGCTCTCGCTGATGCCGAGAACGCTCTGGCGAAGGATTTCGCCGCGGAGGACAAGTCGAGGGGGACCACTGAAAATGCAATAGCGGAGGACTGGTGATGGAGCACGAATCTGTAAAGAACTTCAGCGTGAATACGATAGAAATAGGCGGGTTTGTAGGTGCGTTCTCCGCACTGCATCTCCCGTTCGGAAAAGGTTGCGCTTCAATAGCTGGAAGCAATACATATACGGATTTCTCCGGAATGTTCAGCTACTCGTCGGTAATCACTCCTTCCGAAGACGATATGGCTTTGCTGAAGAAACTTCGTCGTAACGGTGACGAGCACGCCAAAGTCCTTCGCGGCATAATGGTCTGGTGCGAGATAAACGCACCACGCTATTGGCACACTGAACTCGACACCTATCGTATTGGTGCAGAGCGACTTAGTTCCGAGTCAACGATGCATATTCAGGGAAAGGGTCTTTCGGAAGATGAACTAATCGAGATGAAAGAGAACATCAGGGAGAGTCTGATGCAGCGCCGCGTATGGATGTTCTCGTATCAGACCCTAGGCAGGATTTATCGCCAGAGGAAGAACCACAGGCTTCCGCAATGGCGTATGTTCTGTGACTGGATAAAGTCGCTTCCTTATTATGAACTGATAATGTGGACTGATGAGAAATGATGAATGAGACTGTAATCATACCGACCAACGAGTATCAGACTCCGATTACGAAGGAACTGCTGGCACAGTATCCGGATGAGGTGCAGGAGCAGTTCATCGACTGTATTGATACCGTCCCTATGCTGAAGTATATGGTCGGTGATAGACCGAGGGCCAAGGACCTGCCTCGTGATGACAAGGGGCGTATAATAGTGGATATAACGCATCCGCATATCCTTGAAGATATGGATTACTTCCGGCAGGCTGCTATATTCTATCAGCAGAACGGCTGCTACACGCTGTTGAGGCCGAACAAGAACGTAAAGAGCGAGTACGGGAAGTGGCTTGCCGAGGAGATGCGGAGATGCCGGGAGGGATATGTTCGGGAATCCGACGGCGAGTGGGTAACAGGACTGATGTACTTCTACCTCAACTACAGCCCTATTATGCTCAATAGGCTCGCCGAAGGTTCCGACATATATGTCCGTGTCGAGGACTTGCCGGATTTCTGGGAGGGCATATATTACAGGTATCACTACTATGATCAAGCGAGACGCAACGGCAGACACGCACTTGAGCTCGCACGGCGCGGATGTTCCAAGAGCTTCTGCCTTGCGTCTATGATGGCGCATAACATAATTTTCGGCGAGAACAGCGCGGCGAAAAAGCGTGTGGCTACTATCCTCACGGCATATACGAAGGAGTATCTGTCAGCTAAGGACGGCACGCTCTCCAAGTTCTCTCCGATATATGACTTCTGTACGGAACATACCAATTTCCCAAGACGGACTCTGAAACGGTCTCCGTCAGAAATGGTCTGGATAGCGGGACGCAAGAACGCGAACAACAATGAACTCGGCTCGCTCAACTCGGTGATGGGGCTGTCCGTGAAGGATGACGAGGGGAAGATTCGAGGAAAGCGAGGATTCATTCTGTTCGAGGAGATCGGATCGTACCCGAACTTCAAGCAGGTGTGGGACAATGTGCGAGATTCCGTGAAAGAGGGAAACCGTGTGTTCTCTCTCCTCGTCGGAGTGGGAACCGCCGGCGACGACGCTTCGGACTTCGCAGGTGTCAAGACCATCCTGTATAATCCGGATGCTTATGAGGTGTATGCGCTCGACAACGTGTATGACCAGAAGGGAAGAGGGTCTGCAAAGTTCTCCTATTTCTTTCCGTCGTATATTTCGCGTGCGGGTTGTATGGACAAGGACGGCAATTCCGATGTGGTCAAGGCTCTGCTGGAGATACTTATGGAGCGATGGACCGTCAAGCAGGGTGGTGATGCCGCGTCGTTGCTCTCGCGTATAGCGCAGATGCCTATAACACCGGCTGAGGCGATACTGAAAGTGAAGTCCAACTTCTTCCCTGTAGTGATGCTCAATGAGCGATTGAGGCAGCTTGACCAAGACCCGCGAGCATTCGACGATGTGTATGTCGGAACTATGATTGACGCAGGCGGCAATGCGGAGTTCCGCGCTACCGATGATGTCCCAATCCGGCAGTGGAAAGTGGATAACATCAATCAGGGGGCTGTAGAGATATTCGAGATGCCTGCACAGGGCAACATCCCAAATGGAAGGTACATAATCGGCCACGACCCGGTTGACAATGACCAAGCAGTATCATCCTCATTTTCAAGCACATTCGTATTCGATTTGTTCACCGACAGGATAGTTGCGGAGTTCACCGGACGAAAGCCGTTTGCAGAAGACAACTTCGAGCAGCTGAGATTGCTCGGGCTTTTCTACAACGCCAAGATTATGGTCGAGGCTAACAAGAAAGGCTACTACGGATACTTCGCTAAGATGCACTCCACCTGGATGCTCGCCGACTGTCCGGAGTATCTTCGAGACAGGCAGCTTGTCAAGTATTCTATGTTCGGATCGGCTTCCAAAGGAATCACGGTGAATGGTGCCATCAATAACTACGCTAACTCGCTTATCCGCGACTGGCTCAACAAGACCTCACCTCTTGAGGTTAAGGACGAGCAGGGAAACGTGACGGTGCAGAATGTGCCCAACCTATATCAGCTAAGGAACAGGGCTCTCATCGAGGAACTCATAGGATATGGTCCGGAGGTGAATACTGACCGCGTCCGTGCCCTTGCGCAGGTAATGCTGTACAGGGAGGAGTACATCATTCTTTATGGAGGTTCGCCTGCCGCTGAGGAAGACGCGAAGGACGATTCCGACGATGCGTTTTTTGACAGGGATTGGAGCAGGAGGAAGGAGAGATATGAAAGGTTATTTTAATCCGAGGGTAAGCAAATACCATAACTCCAAGACGGAAGTTGACGGAATCGTGTTCGACTCAAAGAGAGAGGCGAGGTACTATCTGTATCTGAAACAGCAGGAGAAGGACGGCAGGATTGCCGACTTGCGCAGACAAGTTCCGTATGAACTCGTCCCTGCTGTCTGGAAAGATGAGGTCGTGCATCTGAAGACAAAGGACAAGATTATGCGCCGACAGGTGCAGCGACCAATCACTTATGTTGCTGATTTCGTTTATACAGATGTAACCGACGGAAGCACTAAAGTCGTGGATGCCAAAGGGTTGCGCTTGAAGGATTACATCCTAAAGAAAAAGATGATGCTTGCTTTCCACGGCATCAGCATCATCGAAGTGTGATAAAGTGTTTCCTTTTGAATAACAAAAGTGTTTTAGTAAAAATAAATAAAATACTTACTTACCGCCAAGTAAAATACTTATGGCGGTTTTTTATTGCATTTCAAATCATACATTTGTGCAGAATCAATAAAAGGAGAAATTAAAATGGAAGATTTGGGATTTGAAATCGGCGGACTTCTGTCGCAGGAGGAGGCCGACAAGCTCTTTGAAGAACAGGAGCGGGAGGAGACGATCGCTGCTGAAAACAATGAACAGGAAACAGAACTTGCCGAGGAGACTGAGAATCAGGAACCGGAGACAGTAGGCGAGGAAGAAGATGAAACCGGGAATGATGCCATCACTCAAGAGAGCGACGGTTCTTCTCCTAGCATTTATTCTTCCATAGCCAGCGCTTTGAAGAATGATGGCATATTCCCTGATTTCGAAGACAAGGAACTCGATGCGGTAAAGACACCCGAGGACTTTGCGGAACTCTTTGAGAAGGCGATTTCCGCAAGGCTCGACGAGCGTCAGAAGCGTATCGATTCGGCACTCGGCAACGGCGTTGCACCGGACACGGTGAAGCAGTATGAGCAGACGCTACAGTACCTCGATTCCATCAACGAGGAGACCATCTCCGCAGAAAACGGAGAGGGAGAGGAACTGAGGAAGCAACTCATCTACAACGACCTTGTAGCACGGGGATACGCGCACGAGAAGGCTATGAAGGAACTTGACAAGTCCTTCAAGTCCGGAAGTGACGTGGATGATGCGAAGGACGCGCTTGAGTCTCTCAAAAGTACTTACGGGTCACAGTATCGGAAGATACAGGACGACGCGAAGCATCAGCGCGAGGCACAGCGCGAGGCGCAGAGGCAACAGGCGGAGAGCCTGAGAAAGAGTATCCTCGAAGACGATGTCGCAATCGGAGATACAAAGCTGGACAGAAGGACCTGCCAGAAAATCTACGACGCGATAGCGAAGCCTGTCTACAAGGACAAGGACGGAAGACTGCTTACGGCAGTACAGCAGTTCCAGAAGGACAACCCGCAGGAGTTTCTGAAGCAGGTCGGTATGTGGTACGTGCTGACCGACGGCGGAAAGAACACCGAAGGTTTTACCAAGCAGCAGCTGAAGGCCGAGAAGAACAAGGCTATCAAGGAACTTGGAAGGAAGATAAATTCCTCATCCCTCAACAGGGACGGTTCGTTGAAGTATGTTTCCAGCGGCGGAGACGGAGTCGGAGACCCGCTTCTCTCTGACGGATGGAAGATTGGTTGGTAAGACTTATGTGGTATTCTATGAATACAATGTTTAATTAAAAATTTTTTGGTTATGCCAGGACGTATTAGTAACAATCAAATGGTTGGCGTGACTGCGTGGCGCGGCACAGTGACTAAGGAGAATCATCTCTATGGTCTGTTCCGCACGAATCCGCAGATGGCCAGCGACGTGATGACTGTCCTTATGAGCAGTATGCATCTTCCTACCCTCGACACCTATCTCTCCAAGGAGGTTCCGGTGAGGGAGTATGAGGACGACAGCGAGCTTTTCTGGGACATCGTCACATCATCAAGACGCAACATCCCTCTGGTTGAGGCGAGGAACGCTTCCGGGACAGTTGTGACGACCGGTAATCTCGGAGTCAACTTCGAGCCGTTCTATCTCGTGTTCCCTACAGACTGGTTCGCAGTCGGTGAGGTCATCTGGGGTGAGAAGAACGAGGTGTACCCGATCATCGTTAAGGAAGCGGGACGCCAGGAAGGAACCAATACCGTTTATCTCGTGGAGCCGTTCGGTGCTGCAGGTGCTACCGGTATTCCTGCCAGTGAACTGGTCGCAGGCAAGAGGTTCAGCTGGGCTTACGCTCCGGTTGAGGACAACTTCTCCCGCAAGGTCGGTGACGTGAGGTTCTCAAGCCCTGTCACTATGCGCGGTGACTGGCAGAGAGTCCGTCTCCAGCATAAGATTGGCGGCAAGGAGATTGGGAAGAGGCTCGCTGCCAACATTCCGGTTTCCCGTGAGGTCAACGGCAAGATGCAGACGGCTGTCGCAAGCCGCTGGATGCTCGCTGTGACTTGGAAGATTGAGGAGACTTGGAACGAGTACAAGAACAACGCTCTCGATCGTGGTGTTACCACGAGGATGGAGAACGGCGAGTACTCCAATTATGGTCTGTCCGGTCTTGCCAACAGGCAGGGTTCCGGATTCCGTCAGCAGCAGGCTGCCGGCAATCAGACTTATTACACGAAGTTCAACATCGGTCTCATCGAGGATGCGCTTTATGGAGTATCCGCAGGAAAACTTGACTTCAACAAGAGGAAGTTTGTCATCCGCACAGGTGAGCGCGGAGCGATGCTGTTCAGCAAGGAGGCCAAGAAGGAGATGTCAGGATGGCTTCCTCTCTATGGCGGCACTTCCAACGTTCCGTACATCAAGGGCGGCGCCGCTACCGACTTCGCTCCTAACGGCGTGGCTGTGGCTGACCTTCAGGTAACCAAGTGGATGTCAGCAAACGGTCTTGAGGTGACTATAATGATAGACTCAAGCAAGGACGACCTTCAGACCAATAAGATTATGCACCCTCTCGGCGGACCTGCTGAATCATACAGATTCGACATCTTCTACGCTTCAGACGAGGAGCAGCCGAACGTGCAGAAGTGTGTGGTTAAGGGACAGCCGGAACTTCGTGGATACCAGTGGGGTCCGTTCTTCAATCCGTTCACCGGTGAGGCCAACAACGCTTCGGCTTCCTTCGACGAGGATGCAGCTGTTGTTCACTACAAGGCTACTCTCGGTCTCGTGATTTACGACCCGACCCGTTGCATATCACTTATACCGGCATTACTGGCCTAACGGCATTTTATAGGAGGAGATAATTATGGAAGATAAAAGGACAAGAAAGAAAACTGATGAAGCAGTGACAGGAAACGTAAACATAAACCCGTTGAGGAAAGAGAGAATCTTTGTGCGCTTTGTTCCGAAAGAGGACGGACTCCCTAAAGGTCACGTCCTCTCCGGAGGCAAGGCCGAGGGCGCAATCACAAGTCTGTGCGTGCCGGTTCTCCGATCCACCGGTTCATACAAGAACGTGCTGACGAATGATGAGAAGGATTTTCTTGAATCGGCGCTGGGTCTTGATTACAATGCCTTGTCAGTGTACAAGAAAGAGGACAACTATTGGGACAACTATCGCGTGTCTCTTACAAAGGAAGGGCTGCACCTTGACCTGTCAGACCCGGAGGATTATATCCGCTACAAGGTGATTATGGCGAACAGCGAAATCGTTGCTCCGTCTGTGAGGGAGAGGATTGACAGGCCGAGGGCTACCTACCAGTTCGAGATAGTGCGCGAGAACGAGGAAACGTCATTGGAGAATGCCAAGATGGACGCTACGATGGCTTCCTATAGGGAATTCGGAAAGATAGAGAACGACCCGGACACTATGCGTGTTCTCGTCGAGCTTCTTGATTCCAGGCCTTACGCAATCAATACGAAGGCAGAGTTCCTCAAGGCACGCATCAACACGCTCATACAGGCTGATCCTAGGCTGTTCCTAAGCAGCATCACTGACCCGATGTTGCACACCAAGGTCATCATCAGAAGGGCGCAGGAGCTTGGGAAGATTGTGAAGCGCGGAGATTACTACTATCTGGCATCAGACGGTTCGCCTCTGTGCGAGGGTGGTGAGAATCCAACACTTTCAATCGCTGCAAGTTATCTGAACCTTCCGGCGCATCAGGACATCAAGTTCATACTCGAAAGTGAGGTTGACAAGAACAGAATCAAGCAATGAGAACAGTTGAAGAATGGTTGCAGGAGTTCAACCTGCTGTACAACAACATAGCGAGCGACAAGGCCCCCGGTCTTGAACCCTATGAGATAAGCTGCTTCCTGACCAATGCTCAGGAGGCGATTGTCATTGCGTTGTACAAGGGTGCTCTCGGCGCGCCGTTCGAGTCCACTGAGGAGGTCACGTCCTATCTCGGGACGCTGGTGAAGCAGGTGACTATTGACGAGTTCGTGGCTGACGCTGGAGACGGAGAAATCCCGTACCGCGTCATCCCGGATTCGGTGGTCGTAAAGAATCCGACAGACCTGTTGTTCCGAACGCTTGAGTTCTGCAACGTGACAACAGCCTGCACTGGAGATGATTCGACTGAGGTTATTCCAGTTGTTCCTGTGACGCAGGACGAGTACTTCAGAACTGTAAGGAATCCGTTCAAGAAGCACAACAGCCGCAGAGTGCTGAGGCTGTCATACTCCGACGGTACGGAAACGGCAGAGAAGAAGTTCTCCGAGCAGTCGTATTCGGAGCTAGTAAGTGGTCTTGACATCAAGTCCTACACGGTGAGATATTTGAGTAGTCCGAAGCCTATCATCTTGGAAAACCTTGAAGGAACTGATTTGTCAATAAATGGTGAGACAACCGCGTGTCCTTGCCTGTTGCCTGAGTCCGTTCATCAGTCAATCCTGTCCGAAGCCGTCAGAATGGCTAAAGCCATCTGGATAGCATAATACAAATTATTAAAATCATAACGGTTATGAGAAATTTCAACACAAATCAGACGCGTCATTTCTACGTCAAGGGCATTACCGTCGACGGCGTTGCCACCACCGCCGAAATCGGAAAGGTTCTTAACGAAGCTAACGGTGACGTTGTCGCCATCTATGTCAAGGGAACAAATGCTGACAACCTTGCCTATCGTTCGGACACCATCGACGTAAAAAGAATCACGTCAGTAAAGCAGACGGCGTCGGCTAAAATGGCTACGCCGCTTCTCAAGCATACCATCGTCATCGACACAGCCGAGTTCGCCAACGCTGCGGCGCTTGCAGGCAAGACTGCTAAACTCGCAATCACCGTTCATCAGCTGTTCGATTACGACGACTCCAACTGCGTGACCTTCACCGTTTCGCACAAGGTAGCCGCTTCCGAGTCGGACACTGATTTCTATGCGGCTTTCAAAGCCCTCATCGAAAAGGCTATGCCGAAACCGGACGCCAATTATCCGTACTTCGAAGTGACTGCTGACGCCAGCGGTCTGTACATCACGGAGAAGGTCCAGAAATATGTAAGGGGCAAACTCACCGGTGAGCCTGTGCATATCAGCGTCGCGTTCGGAATCGCATCGGATTCTTATCTCGACGACACCTTCGTCGCTTGGGGTAAGGACACCGTTTCCACTTCCGGAAGCGTTCCTGCCAACTACGCCCTTGCGGACCTTGAGTACTTCGCATACGGCGAGCGCGGTGACTACTTCCGCGGCAACAACTGGCCTAACAACGTCGAGCCGACCTATGCAATCAATCCTAAGAGCACCGCTGCTTATGACGTGCTTTCCATCGAGTACTATTACGCAGGCGGGGCGGAGGACGTGCAGAAGTCTCCTAGACTCATCCAGATTGCCGGCAGTGCATCTGACATATCTTCGATGCTCGCTGACATCAAGAAGTTGCTCCCGGCATTCAAGAGCGACGTGACTACCACCGCTGTCGGAGGCTGATGTCAGATGAATAATAAGTAATTCATTTACATTTAATAAGTGAAAGGGTTGGGTGTGTAAATCCAACCCTTTTTCTTTATACATTTGGGCAAAATGATAAAAGTATGATACTGTTCAACGAATTGAGAATGACCGACGATAAGTCAAGGCTTATCATCGATTGCCACATAGAGGGCCTCGACATATACAAGGATATGTATATCAAGAGAATATATGTGGACTATTACGGAAACAGGGAGGTCACGCTTCCGTCAGCACAGTGCGTGAAGGTATACGAGAATGCCGATGACGAAGGCAATCCGGTTACTACAGTTCAGGCGGTAAGAGTCACACTTGACTCGTCTGACAGCGTCAGGAAACAGTTCGGCATATCCACGTTCGCCGGCGGGCTGTTCTACGTGACTGTCGAATGTGACGGCACTGTTCCGGCGACAGTCTCCACTATGCCGTGCGGATATGACACTTCCGTCGATTACGGAGTCATCGTTGACTGGGAGATGCTTTACACTCTCGGTATGCGGCACGCCACGGCATACAACTTCGGCTGCGGAGTCTGCGGCGGTGACGGTGACTTCGAGACCTTCGTGCTTATGTGGAACTCCATAAAACTAGCAGTGCAGTCCTGCGACTTCACGGTGATGGAGAGGTTCTGGGAGAAGTTCATCAGAGCGTTCGCCGTGACAGATACTGCGGTCACGTCGTCGGCTTGCGGTTGTTCATCGAAAAACTGAATGATATGGTCGAGCTGCTGAAACACGGAACAATACTCTCGTATATGGAGAAGTACTTCGACTCCCTTTCCGCTACCGGATTCGTCGGCGAAGGGTCGAGGAAGCGTCATCTGCGTCTTATGCTCATCTCCGACCTCATAGAGGACTTCTATGATTTCATCACGGAGGCGGATTACAGAAAACTGAATGATGCTCTGCTGCGGATAACCGGAAGCGGCGACTGTCTGCTCCCCTATCCGAAGTTCTGCCAGAGATGCTCGAAGCTCGGCAAGCCGAGGTACATAGCTACTGGCAAGTTCCGCATAACGGAGGTTGACGGAACGTTGAGGATTACTGAAAACGAAAAGTTGAGAGGAGTTTGATATGGCTACGTTCAGGGAAATAGTATATATGGCGCTCGACCTGATGAAGGAGCATTCCGACGACGCCTACTATACCGAGGAGCATATCCTGTTCCTTGCGCAGAAGGCACGCGCCTTTCTTCTTGAGAAGAAATACAAGGGTTCGAGGAACGCTCCGTTTCAGGCGATGTCCGAGGAGAACAGGCAGACTGTCTGTCTTGACCTTGAGCCGGCTACAGGACTGACAGGAGGATGTGCAGGCGGTTGGCTCAAATCCACCGCGAAAGTCCCGGCTGTGCTCTGCAGCACTTCGCTGGACGTGCATCCGGTGAGCGACGTACTGCCGACGCACTTGAGTTATATACCGGTGGAGAGGATGCCTTATGTCGGACATAACCGATGGCTGAAAGGAATCATCTACTGTGCACGCTCGTCAGACGGATACCTCTATCTGCACAGTGTGAACAGGCAGTTTATGTTCCTTGAGAAAGTGACGGCGCGTGGTGTGTTTGCCAATCCGGAGGAAGCTGCCGGAATTGCCTGCGATGAATCCGGTAATGCAGCCTGCACGGATGTGCTTGACACTGTCTTCCCGTTGGAGGAATCGCTCGTGACTTCCTGCATCGAGCTGATTGTGAATGAGCTGTCCGGTTCACGGTACGCTCCGGAGGACAAGCAGAACAATGCGAAGGATGACCTCGGCGAGGCGAGAGTGACGAGAGCTGCACCGGAAAAATCCGATGACAAAGAGTCGTAGCGTATGAGGCTGGCGTTCACAGGACAGGCGCGCTACCCCGATTTCTCCGCCGGGTATGAGATGTACGTGAAACGGTCGAAACTCGGTTTGAGTGTGGACGACAGGACATACAGGAAGATAATCCGCAGTTACTGCGGCGTCCTTGCCGAACGACTTGAGAAGGAAGGTATGGTTGACTTGCCGTGCGATATGGGTTCAATCGTGGCGGCGACGATAACGAGAAAGCCTCAATATCGCGGAAAGCGGTTCGTGGGATACGGGAAAATGGACTGGAACACAGGACACTACGACGGAAGGCTGAAGACTTTCGGGCTGGTGTACCTTCCGAGAAGGAACAGGCACAGGAACTTGAGGAGTTTCGGATTTGTTGCCAACAGGAAGCTGTTCGGAAGAATGAAGCGGATATGTGAAAGTGACGGCAGGATATGGGAACCGATGGAATTTAATGACGATATGATATGATTCAGACGACAAACATACGAAGGATACTCGACAGGGTGATGAGGCATCCGATGCTGCGGGACATACCGTTCGAGACTGCGGTGGAGTACGCCGTGGACTTCATTTCGCTTATGGGAACTCCTGCGCTGTACTGTGAGAAGACGGCAATCGTTAAGGTGGAAGACTGGCGCGGTCAGCTCCCGTGTGACTTCGAACATATGATACAGGTGAGAGTGGCTCCGAAGTCGGAAGGTGCTCCTGCCGGTCCTGTGTACAGGGCTACCGGGCACTCGTTTCATCTTTCGGAGAACAAGAGCCCGCTGTCGTCGCTGGAGCTTACTTACAAGATTCAGGGAATGGTGATTTTCACCTCGACGAAGAATACGGATTTGGAAATAGCATACCGGGCATTCGCCGTCGACGATGAAGGCTATCCGCTGTTGCCAGACAATCCGAGCTTCCTGCGCGGACTGGAGAACTACATCAAGCTCCAGTGGTTCACCATCCTGTTCGATACGGGAACTATACCTTTGCACGTGTTTCAGAACGCGCAGCAGGAGTATGCCTGGGCTGCTGGAGATGCGCAGAGCGAGTTCTCCCGTCTGTCGCTTGACGAAGCACAGTCGCTGTTCAACTCGTTCAAGACTCTCCTTCCGAGAAACAACGAACACTGGAGAGGGTTCTTCGATAATGGAGCAAGAGAAATCTGGAAGAATTAGGTTATGCAACAGAGAGAATTTGTACTGCTGAACAAGGGAATGAACCGCGACCTGTCCATTTCAAAGACAGGCGAATCGGCTGCGTTCGAGAACCGCAATATCCGCGTCACTGCAACAGACAAGGATACGCTGCTTTCTGTCACCAATGAGCGTGGTAACAGGAAGGTGGAGAATCTGACTTTCTCCGGCACGCTTATAGGCTACGGCGTTCTCAATGACTATATCATCCTGTTCACTGTACTTGATAATGTTTCCCGCATATATCGTGTCAAGAACGACGGTGATACGTTCAGCTCGATTCTGATATTCGAGGGGACGCTCGGGTTCGATGCGGATTATCCTATAGAAACAATTGTCGACTATGAGACCGAGGACATTCTGAAAATCTACTGGATTGACGGCAAGAACGTGCTGCGTTTCCTCAACTTCTCGGACAAATATCTCACGGAGCATCTGAAGACCGGCACTCTCGAAGACGACCCGGTGTTCGTGTTTGACGAGACTTGGTTCGACAGCACACGGTCAGTGTCCAACAGTCCGAAGGCATCCATCTCTAAGGACAACAGCGGCAACCCAAGACCCAACGGTGTGGCTCAATACTTCCTCACCTACTATAACAAGTACGGTCAGCAGACGGGAATATTGTGGTCATCTCCACTGGTGTACCTCTCTCCGGAAGGAAAAGGAGGAGCGGCTGACCAGACCAACAACAATCTTGTGACGATAACTCTGTCAGGTCTTGGCAGCTCGTTCGAGTATGCGCGTCTTTACAGCATAGTCCGTACTTCTCTCGACGGACAGACTACGGGAAACATCGTCGGTGAGTCGAGCATCACCGATGGCGTCGCTACTTTCGTGGACGACGGAGCACACGGTACATCCGTAGAACCTTCTTCCTTCCTGTTTCTCGGAAGTCAAGATGCCAAGTTCGGCACGATGACGCAGAAGGACGGCACTCTGTTTCTTGGCAACATCCGTTCTGCCGGACATAAAGACATTGATGATTTGCAGAAAGCCATTAGGGAAAATGCGTTCGACCTGCATTCTCCAACAACGGGATTCCAGAAAGGTGTGGATTGGGAGAGCACGATAGTCAAGTTCGAATACAGTTCGACTACTGACCTGTCAAAACCGAAGTGCCATATACCTCATATAGCTGCGACCGGATATTATCCGTATGTCAGTCAGCTCAAATATACCAATGCGCAGATAAGCACGTTCAAGGGCGGGGAGAAATACCGTTTCGCTTTGAGGTTCATTCGCAGCAACGGTACGATGTCCAAACCGTTCTGGATAGGTGACAAGGTGAATCCGTATTATCCGAAGATGACTTCGCACGCTTTAATAGCTCGCCCGATAGCAATCTGCGAGATACCGGACGCCGTGGTGACTGAAGCAAAGAAAGCGGGATTTCAGTCGGCAAAGCTGATGATAGCGCAGGCTACAGCCGCTGATAGGTCTGTCAAGGCTCAGGGCATACTTAATCCGACGGTGTTCAATCTGTACGACAGATTTCTCGGGCAGAAGTATGCCCAGTCATCTTGGATTTATCGTCCGAAGAACGGTTTGATTGCAAACGCACATCTTTCTCCTCTGGGCAACGCCAATTCATCATCCGCTGAGCTTCAGTGTAACTGGTGGGATTCGACGGACAGTAACGTTTCAGTCCCGACTCCGCTGTATTATCTTAATCAGGACGGTTCGCTGTACAACAAGCCGGCTGGTTATTCGTCGATAGGAGCCATAAGCGTATATGTTTATATCCGCAGATATTTCGTATTCTTTTTCGTGACTGGGGTGCCGGTATTCTACGTCAAATGGTACGGCTATTTTGAATATAAGACCTTTGCCGATATTGACAGCAGCGACCCGATAACGACTCGCTCCTGTAATCTTGGAAGTCTTGGCGACAAGGCGGGACTCTCGAAAAATGAGTTCATCAAGGAATGGAAAAAGGCGTATGACAAGTTCGACGTTCCTGTAGGATTCCGTGCATCGACTCGTACGATGGAATCCTATATGGACAAGGCGAAGAAGGACAGCTGGTCGAAAGGTTCATCTGAATACTATCTTGAACCGAAGAGTCCGCACAGAGCCACTGTCGAGCTGACGGACAACCAGTATGATGCAGGATACTCGAAGGCGTTGCGACAGATGTACTTTGTCGATGAGAACGTCGTGACGCTGAACTCTCCTGAACTGGAGTACAATGCAGTTTCCCTTGACAGGAACTCCGGTCTGTACCTTCGTGTCATCGGCGCTGCCGGAGTAACCGGAAACATAAGCGACTACACAATCGAAACGGAAAACTGGAAGTATCCGGGAGAACAGTGCATCAAGCAGAACTTCTCGCACTCCAACGTGTCGGAGCGTCCTTTCGGACTGACTTCGTGGCCTCTGTACGGAGAGTACGGATACCAGAAGAAATCGGGGAGCAGCGGTTCGTATGAGAAGCTGGATATGGCATACGCCTATATGACCTATATGTGGCAGAAGACCGGCAGTATTCCGGATTTCGGCGATACGGAATCGCTGTGGTCCGTGCTGAAGAAAAAGCGCATAGCCAATCTGCATTACGCATATTATTCGGTGTTCAACGATTATGACGACCAGAACTGGGAAATCGTTCCTGATGACATACGTCAGCTATCCGATGCGTCAGCGTCGATATACTCGCTTAACATCAACGGCAGTTCTGTCCCTTATGCCGGCGATGTGGATGACGTGGTCATTATGCCTGGCGAAACTGAATATCCGATATATTATTCAAAAGGCTCGCCGCGTCCAGATGAAGATCTTCCTCTTGAATCCGTGAAGAATACTGCTGACCCTGTTCGACTGACATACAACTCAAGGTCGCATTGTGTCATCAGTCTTCCTACGCAGTCCGGTATGGAGATGCTGTTGCCAAGTCTTGCTGACACTGACACGACCGGAGAAGATACTTCATCGTCACTCGGCAGCGATGTGACAGGTCCGTACTGTCCGTGGGCCACTGCGCTTGCAACCGGAAACAGGTTGCTGTATCGAGATGCCAATGCCGGAACGGCGTTGCTGGACGGTGCATATACCGGTTTTACTATCCAGAAGTTTGATTCCGTGTCCGGTACACTGTCGGCAAAGATAGATTTGTCCGGTGATACAGACTTGACGAATGTGAACGCGATGCGCAGTTTGAGCGACGCTGTCGGTAAGATTTCCGATACTGTGTACGTGCCTATAGCCGATGAGAGCGATACGGTTTGGCTTGTGGATATGTCGAAGATGGAAGTGAATTCCATATATGTCGAGGCGACGATTAACCGAAAGGTTAGAGACAGTATGGTTACCAAGTGGGGTATGAGCGTAATGTATCTGTGGGCACCTACTATGGAAACTGTCACCACTAAGCTGTACAGTTCCGGAGGTATTGACGGACAGATGGTACTCAAATATTCGTACACCGCCCAAGTAAATTCGGATAGCTTCGTGCAGATGATACCGGACAGCGTGTGGGAGAACCTGCAGCCTCCGTTGTTCGTAGGGGCGGAAATAACTTTCAAGAACAAGGCAATTTCGTCGATTACCATAGCGCCTGAAGAACTTTCACTTAAAGAGTATTCACTTGACGGACATCCAGTTAATACTTGGCATTACAGTACTGATGCTGTCAGGAAGTATCAGTCGGCAAACATAGAGAATGCTTCGTACATCGACCCGAACACCAATACTGAGACGATAAGCTTCGTCAACATAGAGCCTACTCCTAATGAAAAGGTAAAACTTCTGACCTCTCACACCTTCGAATCGGCAGGTGCTGTAACCAGCTTGTATGGCGGTAGTCAGTCGTCAGTATTCGAGCTGAACGATGACAACAACCTGTTGTCGAAGGACGGTTCGTATCTGCTTATAGGAGAGCTGTACAAGGACTTTGACTCGCTCGCTGCAACCAATCCTGCTCTCGATACACGATACGGAGGCATAACGGAAAGTGCTGTTGAGGCAAATACCTTTGTTGATGCAGGCTCGGCGGTCAGCCTTGACACGCTTACGTTTGAAGGTGCGTCATATAGCACGGCCACTTTGGACATCTCCTCACTGTATGACAGGATACAGTCTGAAGGAAAAGTGAACGGATTCTCACTGCTGCTGTCTGGAGTGGATGATGCCGGAGAACCTGTTCAGAACTTCGTTCCATTCAACAATCTCTCTGAAGGAGGAACTGGTGTTCTGCTCCCGACGTCGGAATCGCCTACTGAAAGTCTCGCTCTGTACGAGGACGAGGACGGAAACTGGAAAGTCGGGATTACAGGGTTGTCCGACGTGCTGACGCAGCAGATGGCTAACGACTCCTCTTATAAGGTCGTAATGCTTCGCTACGGATATGCCAGACGCGGAAAGTGGCGTAAATACATCAACAAGTATGGAGAGGAGCAGACAAGCCACGCTTCCAGATATGCAAAGGGTTCCTATGGATTCCGCACAAGGCGTCGCGGCGAGAGAAACAGCCTGCCTGCCTTGCGCCATCGTATCATAGGAGCCGACCTGCTGTACTCCAACCTCACGATTGAGCAGCAGTCCCATTCAAGCACTTGGAGGCAGAAGGATTATGTGAACGCAACACTCGTGGCTCCGATAGGTACGGCTATGGTGCTACCACGCATTGTGGCTAATAAAAAAAGAGTCATACGAGAGACTGCGGCTCACGGTCTTGTGAACCTGTATGCCGGACTGTATCATAAAGAGGGCAATGAATGGAAATGCGTAAGCAACCTTGTACATCTTCGAGGCATTACTGAAGACAGAAAGGGTGTTTGGGCGTTTACGGAAGGCAATATCGTATTGGAAGCGACATAAAAAAAACTCTGTTATAGGTTCACGCACGCTCACATCACAAAGGCGACAGCACGGTCAGACTAATTACAGAGTTGCAACAAAGATAAGAACAATTTTATGAAAAACAAATGATATGACGAAATTTGAACTGGCACGGCTGGTTGCAGCGGACATAAACTCGCAGTCGAAACTTGTTCGGGCTTCGATAAGAGCGAACGGTGACATCGTGCTTACGGCTGTAAATCCAGGAGAGAAGGCATATCTGGAGACTGCGTTTTTCTACGACACTGAAGACGATGTGTCTTTCGGAGAGGCGGCGTTTTCCGGAGGTGCTCCTGTGGCGCGTCATATCCTCATTGGGAACGAGGGAGACACCTACTTCCAAAGATGGGACAGCGTGAAGACCGTTCCTCGCAGTGAAGACGACGCCAATCAGGTTATCGACATAGCGTCTGTTATGCTTGAATCCCATATCAACCTTGACGGACGGACTGACCTTGACAGAGGCACTACGCTGCTCGCCAGTATGGATTATGCGAACTTCGGCAGCATCAATACGGTATATTCGCAGCAGAACAATTTCCTCGCCGGAACTGATTATGACGACGATCTCAATCTTGACACCTATCCGTCGTCAATAACTTGGACTTCGCAGAAGAACAGCGGGGCTGAGATTGACGAATGGACCCATATAACTATGGCATCATCTCTTGCTCTCGACGGGGACAAGGGACCGGTCAATGCATTGAGAAGATTCCAGAACAGCATCCTGTCGTTTCAGGACAAGGGCATATCGGAAATCCTGTTCAATTCCAGAACGCAGTTGAGCACGACTGACGGAGTTCCTGTGGAGATAGCCAACAGCGGAAAAGTTGACGGAAAGCGCTATCTGTCGAACAAGTATGGTGTAACCAACAAGTGGTCCATCACCGAGGGGAAAGCGGGTCTGTATTTCGTTGACAACATCAACAAGGCGTTCTGCGGGTTCACCGGCAGTGCCGTGGAGAACCTGTCGGAAAAACTCGGCTTCGGAGCGTGGTTCCGTTCGAACAACACCACAGAGCCGTGGACTCCAAGCAAGTTCGACAACATCGTGTCCTTCTACGACAAGATTCATTCTGACATATATCTTGTCAAGAAAGGCGGGGAGACCGACGAGGCTCCGTGTCTCGTATATAGCGAATTGCTCGGTGCGTTCAGCAGTTTCTATGACTACGGTTCAGTTCCTATGATGACAAGCGTGAACGACAAGTTCGTTTCTTACAGGAACAACTATCTGTGGAAACAGAATGAAGGCTTCTTCTGCAATTTCTTCGGAGAGCAGTACGGCTATTGGACCAACTATCGTGTAACGCCCGAGCCGTATAACGACAAGATATGGACGAATATAGATTACCGCGCCGATGCTTATCGTATTCTTGACGAGAACTCTGACAATGTGGTTGACGAAAGGTATCTCATAGACGGCGGAGAGAACTATCGCAAGGACGAGACTTTCGACTTCATACGGGTATGGAACGAGTATCAGCAGACGGATAACATAGCTGTCAATCCGGTGAAGAAGTTTCGCACGTGGAGGCTCGCCATACCTAGGGCGGTAAAGACGGACACCAACAAGCACGGTCTTGACAGGATAAACAATCCGTGGATTAATCTCCAGTTCCGGAAGTCCGTGGCGGAGAAGCAGGATTTGATGCAGTTGCATAACATAACGGTAAAATATTTCGAGTAGTATGAATATAAGCGAAATATATAAGAAGATGCAGGGTGCGAAGACGCACGTCGGCAACAACTACATAAGCCAGATAAGCAATTCGAGACAGGCTCTGTCTGCCTTGAATGGTATGGACGGAGTGACTGATGACCAGCAGGACAAACTAAAGTCTGGCGAACAGGCGTCGATTGCCCAGTCGCTGACAGGAATGGCTGGGACTATTGCAGGTGGGTTAGGAGGCATCATCAGCAATACCATCAATATGGCTGGCATTGCCGATACAACTCAGATGGACAACACGATAGCGTCTATGGCTGATGTCGGCAGCTCTGGCTATGGTTCGTTTGATGATATATCGCAGGACGCGACCCGGATGAGCCAGTTGGACAACTCTCTTGATTTGAGTTACGATGCCATCCGAGGAAAAAGTGATGCTGAACTTGCAGGAGGCGTACTGTCCAATGCCGCATCCGGTGCGTTGGCTGGTCTTCAGGTAGGAGGGCCTTGGGGTGCTCTTGCGGGTGGTGTCATAGGACTTGGTTCCGGTATAGCCGGCGCGCTTACCGGTAATGCCGCTGCGAGGACAAAACAGGCTACTGCTGCATTGGACCGTAAAGAGGCTACTCTACGTGGACGGGAGAACATTGCAAGCAGTTCAGATGCACTGCGTGATAGGAGCTTCCGTAATGCTTATGCCAACAGGGCTGCACGCGGCGGACAGCTGGAGCGGAAGACCATAAATATAAGAGAGTTTGCTTATACTGTTCTTGACAGGCAGAGAAAGGCGGACAGGACACACTCGTCTGGACTGGTCAGGAGACATTGCAATGGTGGAACAATGATAAGAATAAAGAGATAGTTATGGGAAAGTTTGACACTCACGGAGGGTATTTCTCTCCACAAGGTTATCTTAGGATAAACGCAGGAGGTTCGCACGATGAAAATCCGAACGGCGGTGTACAGCTCGGCACAGACCCCCAGGGCATACCTAATATGCTGGAGGAAAACGAGCCGGTATACAACGATTTCGTGTATTCGGACAACATCATAGCGTCCAAAGAGATGCTGAAAAAGCACAAGCTGCCGGAGAAGTTCGCCGGAAAACTGTTCTCGGAGATTGCCGACAAGTTCGTCGACGAGGCGGAGAGCAGACCGCTTGACCCTGTATCCAACAATGGTCTGAACGCTATGCTTGTCCGTCTTGCAGATGCTCAGGAGGAACAGAAGCAGGCTGACGAACAGGCGGCTCTGGAGAAGGAGATTGCGAAACTCTCGCCGGAGGAGCAGCAGGCATTGATGCAGGAAATCGCCCAGCAGGAAGCGGCGGAACAGGCGGCGCAGATACAGGCTGTTCCTCAGGAAGCGGTGCAAGCAGCTCCTGCCGTCGTTCCGCAGGAGGTTGTGGCACAGCCTCAGATGATGGCGTGCGGCGGCAAGATGAGAAAGTTCGAAGACGGAACTCCGGGAACCGTCGTTGACGTCAGTGACGGCTATCTTGCTGGTGCTATGTATAATCCGTCCAAACAGCCGACTCTTTTCCTATACCCGAATACAGGCAATTACTATGCAGCAGAAGCACAGCCGAAGACTCTCGCATTGCCGAGCGGCGAAGTTGTCGTTGAAAATCCGGACGCTGTCGATGAAACCTATTATGGCGGAAGTCTTCAGCCGTCAGTGGCTGTGGCTTTTCCGGGAAGGTCACAGGCTTGGGTCGATGCTGAGGTAGGACCTCGCAGCATAAAGAAACAGGTGTCAGAATCGCGGGACAGATTCCTGAATAACGCATACGACGTGTTCAATGAAGTCAAGACACCGCTCTACTTCGTCCCGGGAGTCGGACAGGCGGTTGCCGCAACCGATGCCGTGCACGGAGTGGCTACTGGCAACCCGGTGGAGGTTGCGTTCTCTTTGCCGTTCATTCCTAAAGGAATTAGAGGCGCCGCATCCGGTGCGAAGTTCTCAAAGTTTGACAAGGCTGTAGGACAAGCAATGGCTGACGCATTGAATGGAGAGACAGGTTCTGCTGCGCGCACCGCTGTGGAGACTGCAACGAGAAAATTAGGTCCGAAAGCAAAGAAATGGTTGATAGGTCTCGGAACAACAGCCGGAATTGGCGGTGCTACGTCGGCTGGCTTCAAGGCTTATGATATTTGGGGTAATGCACCGTCGAATAAATTGAATGATGACTATCAGATTGACAGTGACCTCAACGACTTCGCACACGGAGGTCTTATCAGAAGATTCGATGAGGCTGGCAAGATCGAAAAAGGTTATCGTACCGGTGCACTTGTAGGGGCTTTGATGGAAACACTCCCAAAGAAAACAGCTACTGCAATACCGACAGTTACTGCTGTTCAACCTACCGCCACAGAGGATGCTTCTGATACTTGGTGGTTCGGCGGTGACAACTGGAAACGCGGTCAGCTTTACGGATTCTATCTTCCTCCGGATTTCTGGAATACATTGGGGCGTTATGATGTGCAGCCTCCTATGAGACCGCCTGAGGAAAGGCGACTTGCATCAGATGTGGTTGAAACTGCACAACAGTCCGACACGCCTGTAGCAGTTTCAGAAAAGAAAGCTGTCAAGTCATCTGTCGGTACTGCCTCAACCGCAACAAAGTTGAAACGAGCCGCTCCTTTGCAGGATATGAGAGGTTCAGAAGCCGAGGCCGTATTGACTAGAAACAATCGTGCCGTGATGCAGGCAGAACCTAAAGGCATCATTGATGTAAGGTCGCAAGCAACAGACGGTTCATCCGATAAATCTTTTATTCCGATGTTACAGACTGCGTCACGCTATGCAGGAATCGGTATGGATGCTGCCGGGCTTCTTTACAATGCGTTCCAGAAACCCACCAAGTTCAGCGTCAGACCATATACTCCGGTACTCAACTACGGCAATATGGCATTTACCAATCCTGTTTACAATCCTCTGGATGTGAACGCAAGTCTGAATGACGTGCTTGCTTCCAGTGCAGGTACGGCAAGACAGATTGTCAATGCCGGGCAAGGTCCGTCGACAGGTGCTCTCCTGCTTGCCAATGATTACAACACCGGGAAGAATCTCGGAGCGGCAAGGGCCACTGTGTGGGATGCTAACAACCAGAGATACAATGATGTCGTGGCAAGGCGGAATGCCAATGCACAGGCACAGGCACAGTTCCAGTCCGCTCTCGGACAGCAGCGAGCACAGGCTATCAATCAGGCCGCACTGTACAACAATCAGAATGACTTGATGCTGCAAAGGCTCAACGATGCCGCCGAATCGCAGAAGTATGCCGCGATAAGTCAGTACACGGATTCTATGAAGCAAGCGTTGAGCGGAATCGGCAACGAGAACTTGAGCCTCAATATGCTCAACAATACGCCTGGGAGGAACTATGACGGAACCCTGAGCGGAATGACCACATTCACTGACCGTGCGTGTGGAGGATTACTGAAAAAATGTAAAGGGAGGAAGTAGATATGGCAAGGTTTATTGCAACCAGCGGGTCGTACTTTGACCCGATGTCCTATGAAGAACTGGCGAAGCCGCTTGACTATGCACAGGAAAGGCACGACAAGGCGGCTGATGCATACGAAGCCCTAAGTGCCGAGACCAGTGCTCTTGAGCGGTATATAAGTCAGAACGAGGATGACGTGCAGGCAAGAGCGTTGTATGACAACTATATGAAAAAGTTGAATACCCTACAGACGAACCTGTGGACAAGCGGCGTCACCGGTGCTACGAGGCGTGAACTGGCCGAGGCTCGCAGTGCGTATGCCAGCGATATTGCGCGTCTACAGACCGCCATCCAACGCAGGCAGGAACAGAGCAAGGCATATTGGGATGCCAAACACAACCACCCGGATTTGGTTCTTGGTGCAGACCCCGGCAGAAGCGGTCTTGACCTCTATCTGAATGACGACAACTACGGCAGCGATTACTATTCGTACAGCGGAACGTCGTTTATGAATGAGGTCGGTACTGACGCGAAGGCTCTTGCTAGTGACCTCGTCCGTCGTCTTGGCTATGACAGGTCAAGCATACCGGGATATATAACTAGAATAGAGAGGACGGGATTCACTTCCGGAGAAGTGGACGAGGCAAGCGCTGCTGTCAGGGACGCATTGAAATCTGGAGACAGGTCTTTCGGCAATCTGTCCGAGCCGTCACGACTTCTTGCAAAGACACTCATATCACATCTAGACTCCACAGGAGCGCTTGGAAAACTGGATTCAGGAGAACTTGACCGCCTTCTCGAATATGGAAGGGCTGGACTGTCTCAGGCCATAGGCAAGGTCGAGATGAAGGACTTCAACGACAAGGAATATGATGCCGAACAGGCTATGATGAGAAAGTATGGCTCCGGTATTCCTCAACAGGAGTCTGGCGGATATAGTTTCAATTCCTTGTTGCAAAGTCTGGAATCTTCTGGCTTTAGTGATTTGTCCAAATCACTTCATAAGGTGAACAAGCATTATGACCACGACATACCGTTCACCACCGCTGACGGCAATCCTATAACTGTGTCCGATGCTTGGACTATGACAGAGCTTGTATATAATCCTGAGATAAGAAAGAGAACACGCCAGCAGTTCGGCGGACTCGACATAGCGCTTCCGGGAAATAAGACCGGTAGGATAGGAGAACAGACCGGGTATATTACTGACAGGAACGGAGAACGGCAGGAGTTGAAGACTCGCGATTTGCCCGACAAGGTGTGCGACGAACTCGGAGTTCCTCACGGCAGCGTCGGTATCTACTGCAAGGGACACATACAGAAAGGTATGACTATAAAGTTCAACCAAGCTCGGCTTGAATACGAGGCTCATCTTGACAGGATAAGGAAGAACAATCCTGATATGGATTTGGATGACTACGCCATCTCTCCGAAAAAAGAACGCGACCTGCGCGAGAAGTATGAAATCGATCCTGACGTTGATTCCTCGGACATCAGCTCTATCATATCCACTAAGGAAATTGTCGGGGAGTACTCCCCCGCTATGCTGGTCAGCACCGATTCTGGTGACGACTATGCCCGCGACAATTTCGGAAGGGCGCTTATAGCATCGTTCAACAACAAAAAGAAACAAATATCCAAGGGGTCTCCGTTCGCTTTCTATGAGGTGGGGAAAGGCGGCATCTCTGTCTCACAGAAAGGTGAGACAGATATAAAATCTGTACTCGGCGAGAAGCCAGACCCGAAGACAATCACGCATATAAGCATACTTCCGCAGGATGTGGCGAATGGAGCTGGTGTAGGACGACCTCAGATACGGTTCGCATCTACTGCATCTCCTGGCAAGACTTGGGTTACAGATGCTTCGATGCTTGGTACACAAGTGTATAATGCGCTGAAGACACCGGTCTATGGGAACGATGCCGGACCGTTCGCCGGTTATTCTGTAAGCGATGCCGTTGCCTATATGATGATGCCGTTGTTGAGTCCGGAGAAAATGATGTCTATGTCGGACAATCAGTCAGCCGAATGGGCTGTAGGTATGTACGGATTGCTCAACTATGGCAACAACGGTTCCGCACCTAAAGGACCTATGCTGTACAACGGCAATCAACCGATATATGTAACCGGAAGAGATATTGTCCGGAACGGCGCTCTCCGCGCAAAACTGTACGGCAGTGTCGTTGATTACATAAACAGTGCTGTCCGGTCAGCGCGTGATGTGAACAGCAATGAACACGGACAGTGGAAAGGAAACTCATCAACCAAATCACCGGATTTTGAATAAATTCTGAATATATGACTACGAAAGAATTGCAGGAGATGCTTGACAACTATCAGGCAGGAAGACAAGGAGTCGACACGCAGAACGGCCTCGGCGAAATTGAACAGCTGGATCTCGATGATGAGATGTATGAGAACGACGGGTCGGTGCAACCTGTTCCGCTCTATCAGCGGTTCAAGAACGCTGCGGCAAACACTTCCGCAGTTGCTAACAACTATACCGAGGAGGCGCTCGCTGCTGGATACGGCACATCGAAGTATGATACCTCGTACAGTCCGGGTATGGATTTGGAACATAACCGTGCCCTCGAACAGGGCTGGTTCTCCAAGGTCGGCACTGGACTGACAAAGGGAGGAATCACGGCGTTGGCAACAGCGGCGAATACGGTAGCCGGTGTCGCAGCCGGAGCAGTAACTGCACTTTTCGACCTCGCATTCGATAACAACGGAGATGGTCGTGGCTTTATGAAGTCGCTTGATGCCGGGGTGAACAACTGGGTGTCAGAGAAGCTCATTGCCTTGCAGAACTGGAGCGAGGAAGCTCTGCCTAATTACAGGACGCAGGAGGAGCGCAGTGAGAAGTACCAGAAGGAATGGTACAAGCATATGCACACCGGCAACTTCATCGGCGATTCGATACTGAAGAACTTCGGATTCACCGTCGGTGCTATGGTCGGCGGTGCTGCGTGGACGAAAGCCATAGGCAAAGCTATGACGAAGAAGCTCGCGGGTGATGTGATGAAAGGCGCTGTCGCTGCCGCCAATGGCGATGCCGCGGCTTCAGCAGAACTTGCGCGTGCCGCAGAAGCCATACAGAGGGGAACAGCTCTTGCCGTTGACGGCGAGAAACTCTCCGCCAACTTGCAGCGCGTAGCACGAAGTCTGAACAGGGCTGAGGCTCGTTTGCAGATTTACGGCGCGACAGTCAGTGCGATGGGAGAAGGTACGACTGAGGGACTTATGGCAAAGAACGAGTTCCTTGAGGACTACAACAGAAGACTTGATGAAAAGTATGCTGCCGACTTGGCTAAAGCGGAAGCTGATATATATGAATCTGGGGACCGCCGCTTCGTTGACAACAGGCTTCAACTTCAGCCCGACGGGAGCATTGTAGAGACCCCGGTGCTCACTGTGGAAGGTCAGGGTGAACTGGCTCTTGCCCAGCGCAAGATAGCATCTGATTATGAGAAGGCTAAGGATTTCGCAGAACAAGAGGGTCGCAGACTTGCAGCGACGACATACTTGCTCAACCAGTGCATTCTCATACCGTCTAACCATATACAGTTTGCCCGCCTTTTTTCCGGCGGATGGAAGACAAGCAGGGCCATAAATGCCTCCGTCAAAGGTGGGGTGCGCTTTGTTGACGGTAAGCCTGTCGCGGAATATGCAGGCAAAAGGCACAGGTTCGGCAGAACAATATTGAACTCGCTTAAGGTAGCCGGAACGGAGGCTGCGGAGGAGATGTTGCAGGGCACTGCATCCAGCGGAACGAAGGAGGTGGCGGAGAACAGGCTCACGGCGTTCAACGATTCAGGATATGATGAGGAGGCGATACGCTCCGTTCGCGGATGGTTCGAACAGATGTACACAGGAGGAAGGGAGTATCTGTCCGACATAAAGAACTGGCAGGAAGGCGCTCTCGGCGCAATTACAGGTCTTTTCGGAATACCAGGACGGAAGTGGCGCGGTGGTGTTGTCGAGGGTTATCGCGATGCGAGGGAGGAGGTCGTCGCTTCAAAGGCCGCAGCAGACAAGCTCAATGCACTCGTGAACTCCAAGGAGTTCCAAGACAGATGGCACGGTTACATACGACATCTCAAGTATGATAACGATATGTCAACAGCATTGGTCGCCGACGACCAGTACGCTTGGCACACTGCTGATGACGAACAACTTATAAGCGATGTGGCAACATTCGCCAAGGCAGGAAGGTTGGAAGACCTCAATCAGTTAGTGACGCATTACGGAAGCATAAACGAATCCGAGGCTGACAACATACGCGAAGTTCTAGGAGGCACTGATGACAAGACCGCGAACTGGGCGAGGAACGCATCCGACAAGGATGTGGTTGATCGTGTGAAGAAGCAGGCTGACCGGATGCGCACGACCATTGAGGAGTACAGGGACGTCTATGATGCCTTGCAGGCTCGTGTTCCGCAAGGCACTGATGAGTCCGTCATCGATGAACTCGTATTCACGGCGCAGCAGATACGGGCGATTGACAGGCGTTTCCTCCAGATGTTCGGGGAGACAATGAAAGCGATAGACCCTCTGCTCGCGGCTATGTCTGCACTGAACAGCGACGGCTCTATGGCCACTAAGGAGAAAGCTGCCGACAAGTATAGGATTTTGCGAGACAACTACGAGAGGATTTTCGCAGGTTCAGTCGTCCCTGTAAGTCTGCCGTCTGTGGTGCAGAAATCCATAGACACGTCGCTTGAAGTTCTCACGGATTTGGCGAAGGAGGAGCCGGAAGTAGCCAAGAAAGTGTCAGATATGATAAAGCTGTCAGAAGACAGGAAAGCGTTCTATCAGAAGCTGCGTACCTTGCAGACGGAGAAGGGAATACAGGAACACGTCGAGCAGGCTGTGACGCAGGAGAAGGTAAACGATGCCGCAGAGGAGGCTGTAATATCGCAGGAGGCGGATGCACTTGACAGCTTGCAGAAAGTCAAGGATGCATATCTGGAAAAGAACTACAAGGAGAGGCTCGATTATCGAGAGAACACGCTGAGGCCACACAGGAAAGACAATCCGAACATAGGCAAGTTTATGGATATGCTTGACAGGTACAACGCTTTCCGCAAGTGGGAGGAGACCCATCCAATCCAGTCCGATGACCCGACTATGCTTCCGGGTATGATTCCAAGCCTGCTCAACGACTTGCTCAAATATGCCAACAGCATCGAGGACCTTGAGAAGATGGAGGACTCGGTATTCACTCCGAAGGATGTGTTCGATACGGTGAACACTCCAATCTTCGGAATCAAGAGTCCGACGGCGTACGAATCTGCCAAAGCCGCCGTGCGCAATGCTATGAAAGAATACTTGCAGCTGGAGAGTGACACTGCTACTAGGAAGACCATCGGCGCGAAGCCTCTTGAGTTCACTCCTCCGCCAGATACTATCTCTGCACCTACCGGACGAGACGCTGCCCAGCCCGGCACTGTGATTCCGAATCAGCCGCCAGAGTCGAAGAAACCGGCAGGTTCGGAGAAGTCTGGCGGCGAGACACAACCGTCTGTTCCATCCAAGATTAAAGTGTCGTTCATTGACAGAAGCGGAAAGGAGAAGACGGCGGAGTTCACAGTTAGGCGTGACGATGACGGCACTCTGCACGCCGAGATAGACAAGGGCAGCGTTGACCTGTCTGCATATGCATACGATATGTACGACGACGGCGTTGAACGCTCCGACCTTGCAGATGCCGAAGGCGACTCGCGGTTCACTTTGCAGGAGGTGATTGTGTTCCCGGAAGGAGACGTTAGCACTCGTTTCAAGATGGACGGCGCGGACAAGGTGACAGAGAATACGGCAGCGAGCAGAAGGATACTTGATGCAGTGGCTCCGGAGATTGTCAAGGCTCTCGGCATTGACGAGCTGTGGCAAACGAAAGCCGAGGCACTTGAGGCGGAGAACGAGGACGTTTCTGCAATTCCGACAGAGAGGCCTACACGTGAGGATTTGCTCGCCGCAGAAGCCGCTGCGCTTGGAGATGAAATCCCGCAGGACGTAGATGACGAGACGATCAGAATGGACTACGGATTCTCCGAAGGTATCCCGTATTACAGGACCAGCGTTCCTGAGATTGATTCCTTCGAGGCGGCGAAGGCGCGTAACCACGCAAAAGCTGGCGGAAGGCACGGTGCTCAGGGTCTCAGCAACTTGGACCTTTCTGATTTCTGGAAGGCTCATCCGGAGTATGAGACCATCTGGAAGGCCCTTGCGCAGCGCGGCGCGTTCCGTTACGTGAACACGAAGCTCCGTCGCGGTGATGAACTGGAATTCGTCATAGATCCGACGTTCCCGAAGTACAATGGCGAGGAGCAGATACTCGTATGCACTAGAGTTGGAAAGCAGTTGCAGACGCTTACCGTCCTCTCGTTGCAAAAGGACAAGTACTATGGTCTTTTAGCCCTTCGCAGGGAGCTGCTCGACGACTACAAGAAGTTCAAGAAGGACAATCCTGGCAAGACGTTCGTCTTCGGAAAGAAGTCAAAGGTGTGGGGCATACAGAACGGCGTCATTGATTACAACTACAACGGAGGTCTATATCGTGCCGATTCGCTTCCGGGATTCGCCGACGGAGCCATCGTCTATATAGAGCGCGATAAGAATGACAACAGATGCGAAGTGATGTATGGCAACAAGAAACTTGCTGATGACACACGCTGGGTTAAAAAAGTGCTTAAGAAAAGAAAGGAAGATAAACGGCAAGGTACTCCGGCTGGAGGACTCTATTTCCTCACCCAGACAGCAAACGGCGCAAGACCGATATTGCTCACTGCTGACCGTTTCACGGAAAAGCATATCGACCGCGACACTCCGACTTTCGCAAGGATAAGGGAATCCATATCGAGGATTGCGTCCATAGTACGCGAAGCCAGAGAGACGCCGGAGCAGAGGTGGACTCCGCGTGTCCGCGAGATCGAGGAAGTCTTGACAGACGTGAACGGAGAACCTATCATCGTAGAAGGAGTTGTGGCGAAGCAGAAAGTGACTAGGCCCGAGACACGGGCTGAGTTCGACGCTGAACTCAATGAGCGACTGCACAAGGAACTTGGAGTGCTCCGTCAGGACCTCGACATCCACAAGTGGTTTTTCTCTCTGGAGAATGTGGATGTGCTCAATGATGACGGCACTGTCGCAGGACAGCAGTTCGTGCTCCGCGTGAACAACGGCGAAGCTGCGAAGAAGGAAGGCGAACAGCAGAAGTCATATCTCATAAGACCGGACCAGGCGTCTGACAGATATATGATGCAGTGGTTCGCCAAGCTCGACTGTATGCTGGACATAAGGATAGCCGCTCCGAGTGGGAAATCTGAAACTAAATATACAGATACAGAAAAAGCTAAGCTGGAAAAGGAAGCGAAGAAGAAGTTCCACGACAGGTTCGACGCTCTGTTGGCAGAAGGGTCGATACTCACCAACGCGAAGTCGTTCCTTCCGAAGGGGACGGATTTCTACTTCGACGCCTGGGACGTGAACAGGCACGAGTTCGGCCCGATAACCGAAAAGCAGAAACAGTATGTCGCGAGGATGGAGCGGGAGGCAGTAGAGATGCAGCTAATCGATGGGGCGGAATCCGATAGGATAATGGCTGAGGAGGAAGGATTTTTTCTCCGTAAAGACCTAGAAGACGAAGTTATCGATGAAGACGCATCTTCGACTGACATTGAGGATTCAATAGAATCCGCGCAGCAGGAATCCGAAGAAGCCGACTTGTCGAAAGAAAACGGCGGTGAACGAACTGAACTGGAAGAAGCTGGAAACGAGACCAAACCGACATTCGAGAAGTTCAAGACCGAGTACGGCAGGGACTTTAAGGAGCTGTTAAACAAGCCTTACAGCGAACTTGATTCCAAGACGAAAAAGGCTCTTGCAAGCAACGGATACGTTGGTGAGTCGTATGATGGATTAACAGATGAGATGAAAAGAAAGCTGCTTGTCTGTATGGTTTAGCCGTTGAGTACATTTTGAATAAAGGAATCCTTAACCGGATTCCTTTCCTGTAAATAGTGCTATAAGACATATTCCTATAATAACAAGAAGCCATTTCCAACCGCCTGACACCATAAACTCAATGAAGTATATTATTGCCCAAACTACCATTATGATAAGAAAGGCAACAAATAGATAAGGTTGTATATCATCGAATTTCATTTGTCAAATAAACTGAATATAAAGCCGAGCAAACCGAGACCGGCGGCTATTGCAATTAGCCACAACCATATTCCGGATGCAAAAAAAGCTATTACTAGAAGTATCAACTTCCATAAACCAATCCCGATAATACAGGCAATGAATATAAAGCCTATTATCTTAAATATAAGTTCCAGCATAGATTTGAGGATTAGGAAACTTGCTGTACTATTGTGGGTTTATAGGATGCCTATTGAGGTATCTGTCCCTTAGGTCTATGCTCATCAGTCTAACAAGAAGCGGCAGTGACAGTTTTACTGTCACATCATCTCCATTTTCATCTTTGACCGTAATCATTTCTGGCTGATAATAGATATAGTTCTTGACATCATTGAACATCGGTTCCGACATCCGCTTCATAAGTACAGCATACGAATCGTCCTCGACATCGAGTGGTGTGATGGGATTCATTTTGTGAATATCCTCTACAAGCAAATCTTCGTTATCATCAACAATCTTTTTTGCCCCGCTTATTGTGTATAGTTCAATTCCTGCGGCGGAGAGCCGTCTCGGGCTGAACTTCGGTGCAATTCTGTCTATCTCAATCGGGTCTGTCTTCATTATCCATCTTGATATTTCCGCCAGCTGTTCACCCACAGTATCCATTTTATTCAGGATTGTTGTAACATTAGTTTCCAGCTTTGACGTCACTGCCTTGAGGTCTGTTATACCTTCCTTGTAACTATCACACGGAAGTTTGATAATATTCTCCTCAATCCTTTCCGTCTTTGTTTTTGCTGTAGCTATCTCATCAGAGTGCATTGCACAAGGCAGTTCATTCACCTTGTCTTCGGTCTTCTTGTATCTTGTATAGTAAAACTTACAACCTAATGTTATGATGATTGCAGTTATGACAATTAAGGCTATGCATAGAAAAATGATTTGGTAATTATCCAATAGCCATTGAAGTAAAATTTCTTTCATACTATATTTTCCTTAGCTTCTGCAACTTGAGATTAGTCATCCTGTCACCACCTTTAGGCTCATCGTCCTGCGCCTTGTAAATTATTTTCTTCGCGATGTCTATTGCCTTGTGTGCCGTAGTATTTATTTTTTGCAAATATACGAATTTCCAAAAACCGTGCAACACTTTGTTTGCCAGAATATTATCTGCTGTTCTTGTAACATCGTTGTTATTCGTTTGGCTCGTTTTGCTGAAGTATTTCATCCAAAGCATACTCATTGATTTTTATAAGCGAAACACTTATAACTGCAAAACATCTCCATTTCATCAGTATATTTGTGCGGTTTGTAAACACTTACGCTATGTTGGAAAAATGCGCAGTACCGGGTTCGTTCGAGAGCGACCCGCGTTACCAGAAAATGCTGGAGGACTATAGTGACAGGCACTTTCCTAAGGATTATTTGAAGTTCTCACTTATACTCTGCCGTGAGAGATACGATTACGATGACGACTGGTTCCCTGATACGCCGTCGAGGAAGGCTCTGTTCACTCGGTATATGAAATATGAAATCTCCGGCTATCGTCTCACTAAGGCTGACGAGAAGATGAACGAGGACAGGCTCGACGCGATGTATAATGCTCTTTACACCGCGTACACGCCTCAGCAGCTGAACAACCGTCTTGAGATGCTATCCAACCTGTTCCGCAAGATGGTGTCGGACATAGAGGAGAGAGACAAATATGAGCGTTCCAGGCAGGACATCATAAGGATGCAGGCAAAGGGCGGCGAGAACGCTTACGTGCATCTGATGCACAAGGTGTTCAACTATATAGAGAAGAACTATGCCAATGCGCAGACAGTGTTCAACAGAATTCGTCCAAAGGAACTTACCGACAGGGAGGACCCGGAGTTCATCAAGTTGAGCGATAAGGCCTGGTACATAAAGCGAGAAGCCGAGAAGATTCTCAAGTACAAGGAGCAGCTGGCTGCATTGGCGGCTCCACGCATTGGGGAGGTTGAGGGATTCGCCGTGACTGTCAAGGGTATGTCCGTGACATTCGACGAGCAAGCTGACGAGGAGACAGAGATGCTGACCGGTGAGGACGCGAAAGCAGATGACGGACAGGACAGCGAGGAGGGAATGAAGGGTGAGAGATACACCGATTTCCGCGTGCTTCGTCTTATGGAGACGCTCTCTCCTAAATGCCGCAGGTTTCTCAGCACGATACGCAGGACCGATGCCGCAGGCAATTATACGGTTGATGATATGATGAATCCGCAGTATGTAGGAGGACGGCAGGCTGCGATAGTGCTCCGTCGTGCTCTCGTAAACTCCACTCCGGACAGTTTTATGTCCGATCTTGAGGGCGCGGCTGTCAGCAACACTTGGATAAACGAGCTTGTCCGCAGGCTTCGTGCCGAACCGGATATGCGTGCTGTCGTGTACTGCGATATGAAAAAGGCGCAGAGCACCTACGTGTACAACAACTTCGAGAAAGGTGCACTAACTCCTAGGATAGCCAACTCACGCTCGAACGGAAACGCGCTTGCAAGGGAGGCTGGAAACAATATGACAGGAGGTTGGGTGCTGGAGGAGGAATACAGCATCTACGACACTGACGGGCGGATAGTCTCGAAGGAGAAACTCTGGAAACTAGGAGAGGAGTGGAACGCGCTTAGGACTGACCATTTTGTGTGGTATTCGTTGCAGTATCTCAATTTGGTGAAATACGGACCGAGGTATGTTGACAGCACGATAATCAATTTCATCAACAGGGAAGCGAGACAGGGGAACGATTTCAGTTATCTTGCTCTAGAACCTGTTGAGGCTATGAAGGAGTTTCTCCGCAGGAATCCTGAGTTGCCGGAGAAGTTGGCAAAGTTCGCACGCGGTATGGGTTTCGACATCAGCGCTGAAGACATCAGCACAAGTGCGGTGCAGCCAATGACACAGAAAGGATGGGAAATTGCCAATGGAGAAATAGAACATAATGATATGTATGACAAGTTTGGCAAGAACAGGCTCTCACTGTTGGTTCGGGGCCTTTCTTCTATACTTGGTTCAGCTGGTGCAACACGAGGTTTGCTTATCATATCTGGACTGCGTAATGGTACCAGTTACGGAATAGCTACCGGACAGTATATTTACAACATTACTTCCGATCCGATGCGCCAGATAAACTGCGCCGTCGCATTGACGAAATACAACGAGGTGGAGAACCGGGTCGTCAACGAGGGGAAGTCCCTGTCTTCGTACAACAATACCAGTCTCCTGCATCAGATAGTCGATAAGCTGTCGGACAGGGACAGGCAGTCAGATGAGGAATACCGACAGATGCTTGAAGATAATTATCTTCAGTTTGAGGGAATGGCCCTGGGCAGCGGTGAGAACAGGAAGCTCACAGGCTGGCTCAAGAAATTTTACGATTCCAAAAACTATTCTGGCTTTCGGCAGGTATTCGAGATGTTCGACTGCGTAGGCTTTAACCACGTGGAATACTCCAAGATGACGAAGGCGCAACAGATTGTCAACGCAATAGTGATGTACTTCTCCGAGGTCGGAGGCGCGAACACGCATTCCTATGAAGTCCCTATACAGTCCGATTATTCTACGGCGTACAATTTCATCGTCGCCGATGACATTGACACTTCGGCACTTGGCGCCGCCAGACGAGAGATACTTCGGAAGGAATTGAAAGAGGCCGGAGATGATGCTGAAAAGAAGAAGGCAGCAGAGGCGCGATATGACGAATTCATTGCTGCAGAATTAGAGAAAAATGAGGCATCACCACTGTTCGAGGTAGGTCAGAGCGGACTGCTGTATGCATCTTCTATTGTAGAAGAACTTACCGATGAGGTTCTCATAGAATTGGAGAGAATAGAGGCCATAGAGAAGCGTGTAGCAGCACGCGGAGTGATGCTCGCGGTCTATGAGGAGCAGGGGCGGAAGTTCCAGATATTTCCGGAGTTCAACGATAACGGTTTCCGTGAGTCGTATTCGAAAATAACCGATGCAAAAGAAGCCAGGGATTTCATTCTAAGACAGGTTGCTGAGCAGTTGGAGAAAATGCTAAAGGCTGACTATGAAGTGCTGGAACGCGAGAAGGTCCTGACGCATCCTGCTATGAAGCGGTTGAGATACGCCGAAGGCAATAACGACTTTACCGGTCTATATGCCGAGCACGGGACTGTGGCTGAACTGTCTCACGAAAACAGGTATCTGCTTGACAGATGTCTTCTTAACATCTTCTATGCCCGTCAGCAGATGATAAAGATGTTCACAGGAGGGCTGGAGCAGTTCAACGGTTTGCTCGACTATGAGAAGCGCAATATGCTGCTGCACGCTCCTCACTCGTCTCTCTACACCAACGCCACTTGGAATGATGGCTATATGCCAGGTTGGACGAATCCGGCAACAGGTAAAGTCGAGGCGTTCGGCAACAAGCAGTACGTGACATACATAGAGGATGACAGGACTGCGTCCGCAGTGCTTGACGACATAAGGGAAATGCTCTCGTCGCTCCGTGACGAGAAAGTGATAAGCGATGCGCAGTACCGTCAGATGCTCGACGCATATTCCGACATCAAGGTGACTGATGGACAGGGCTTCCGCACTTTGGATTCGTATAGGGCCATAATGATTCAGTCGGCGCAGTGGAACGACGAGCTGGAGCACGCCTACAGACGAATCAAGAGAGGCAGACCTGTTCCGCAGGACATAAACAAGTTTATGCACGGAATAAAGCCTGTCTATACCGGGTACGAGACGGTTCCGGCTTTCGAAGGCCAGAAGCCCGTAAGGCTTACGATACTCCACAAGTACTCTGAGAGCGTGCTTCTTCCGGTCGAACTAGCCAAGTACTGTCTCAAGGTGAAGTCCGCTCCGCTTATGGCATTTGACAAGGCCGTGAAGCGGCTTGCGGAAGATGGGAAGAGAATCGACCTGCTGCTTATGCACAGTGGCGGAAAGGTCGGCGCGTTCTCCATTGTCAATCCGTTCGGCAAGGACAAGACGACAGGGGCGCGTCAGTACAAGACTGTAGATGAGATGGCTGATTGCATCTACGACGCTGTGACTAACATTCCGTCATCAGTGCACGAACTCGACCTAAGTGGATACGGAATCGCCGCGTCAGTGTCGCACGAGACTTCCGACGAGAGGATTTCTATGGCGACGCAGGCGGAGAAAGTAGGTATGGCGAACATCGGAGCCGACGATATGATAAGCGTGCACGGAAGGGAGATGAATGCACGCGATGCCAGGGAACTGTACTATCAGACAAAGGCGGCTGATATAATGGATATGTATCAGCAGCTGCGTCTTATGTTCACCGACTACAATGAACTCGACAGGCTGTTTCAGGAGGAGATTGCGCAGAAGGGATACTCTCCTATGGACATAAAGTTCGCGCTCCAGCATTTGTACAACGGAAAATTTGCCGTTCCGTTGTTCACGCCTAACATAGAGCATCAGGTGCAGGAGCTGCTCTCCTCCATCATAAAGAAGCGTCTGACGAAGCCGAAGAACAAGGGAGCGAACATCTTGCAGGCCACCGGTGTAGGAATGGATGTTGACGCGAGTCCGTTCGAAGGGGACGGCACTCTCACTGAGGATGAGAAGCTCCGTGTTGTGTTCGACGGAACGGGAGCGAACAAGAGGATAAAGTATGTCGAGGTGTTTATGCCTATACACGACAGCCGTCTCAAGGTGTTCGCTGACAAGAACGGCGGCATATCTCCGGCGCGGTTGCAGGAACTCATAGACGACGGAGTCATTCCGGAGTCGCTGCTTGAGTTCGTGGCGTACCGTACTCCGTCCGATGCCGAGCACTCTGTAATACCGTGCCGCGTCAAGGGGTTCACGGCGAACATCGAGGGAGCCACCATCGAGATGCCTAAGGAGATTATGGTGATGACCGGTCACGACTACGACGGTGACAAGATGAGATGCCACTTCAAAAACTTCCATCTGGTTGACAGGGACGGCGATGACGTGAAACTCGGCAACGTTGACGGTCTGCGCATCATACTCGGGCAGATGGAGTATGACGATGCGCGTTTCCGCAAGTGCGTATTGGACGAATATGACTACGACAAGTCTCCTTTGGAGAACACTGCGGCTGCGAGGAACAATGCGAGGATAGAGATATTTTTCTCGCAGCTCACATCTCCGCAGGGGTCGCGGCGAGTTCTCATCCCTGGGGGCTGTGACGAGACGAAGGTGATAGCCAAATCCATATTCATCACTCGTGCTGCGGCTGACGAACAGATGCGTGAAGTCATTGCCGGTGCGCTCCAAAAGCAGGGTATGCAGGAGGCTGACGCGAAAGCGGTTGTCAAGGATTCCGCGGCTCTGTACGACACGCTCATAAGGAAGGGCGAGAAGAAACTCTCCGAGTTGATGAACATAGTGAACGGTTACGATACTCCGTTCTCATTGCGGCATCTCGCCGACTCGTTCGAATACATAATGGGAGGGGCCGAGATGATAGGCATCTACGCGATGTACAATTCTGCGTTCCAGATGTTCCAGAGGCTCAACCTGCGTTACAATACTGTGACGAAGACTACTGGCAAGCCGTATGGCGTATCGTTGCTGGGGCACACCTACGGAAAACTGTTCAATCAGACCAATCGCACTGGACGGCTCGCGTCACTCGGTCTGGCTCGTCTGCTGAATGCAGCCGTTGACAACGGCAAAGACCCTGTGCTTGGTTACCTGCATCAGTCTCCGGAAATGGCTAAGCTCACGTTCTTTATGTTCGCCGCAGGTTCTACCGAGGAGGACATACACCTCGTGCTCAACCAGCCTGCGATTGTCGAACTGGCTAGCCGTCTCAAGAACAGGGAGTCAGAAGGTATCGTCACGGAGATAAGGAATCTCATCAACGATTTGGCTGGGACGAACGTGGACTGGGACAAGAAGTATCCTATAACCGATACGAAGAACTATCTCACTGCCTTGAAGGAACTGGCTAAGCTGACAAGAGACGATTTCGCCGGTGCGTTAGGAAAGACTTTCGGTGAAGTGCTTGTCGGCAACGACTTCGATATGATAAGGCAGCAGGCCGCCGTACTCGGATTCCTATATCATATAAACGGAGCGGCGGAAGACCTCGCCAACTTCGTGAGGTTCACCAGACCAGAGTCAGCAACCGGAGCCATAGGCACGTCCGTGCCGAGCATCATCGCCAAGGAGATTTCGCTGAACGAGTTCCGCGACAAGATAGGAGCAGAGGACTACAACACAATCTCCGGTATGCAGTCCGTGATAGCGAAACGCGATGTGGATGGCGGATGGGAGCCGTCGTATCTCTCCGAAGTGATAGGCACGCAGCTGCCGGAAGTTGTAGCTCTGAACGCGCTGATGATTGACAGCGCCAGGGATATGTTCCTTCCGTTCTTCCCACAGGCGCGTCAGTCTTGGGTGGACGTGGCCACTGAGATTGCAAGGATGTATGATTACAGAACCGTGTCGGAGGACCTGCTCAAGAAGATTATGAACGATATGATTCTGTGGAAGCTCCTTTCCGACAAGCTTTTTGTCGAGGGAAACCCGCAGGAGGAGCAGAAACGCATCATCGTGGATGTACCGAAGAACTTGCGAGACCTCAAAGCAAGGATAGACAGGGCCCATCAGAATCCCGGCACTGACAAGGAGGCGGAGAAGCTGTACGGCAACTTGTTCCTCAACAAGTTCCGCATCGTGTCCCCGGAGGACCAGGAGACTATCCCTAGACTTATGTTCATAATGGACGGCGCTCCTGCTGAAGGCACGCGAGACATTATCACCTCGTCTTGGGCACAGCTGATGAACACGAAGGACGAGGGGATAAAGCAGGTGGCTATCGACCTGTTCAAATACAACCTGTACACCAACGGTTTCGCTTACGGTATGTACGAGTTCTCCCACTTCGCTCCTATGAACGTTCTGTGGGGTACTCCTGAGTACATCGAAGCGTTGGAGCGGATACGCAAGGAGAACTGGAGGGACAGGACGGACATCAACAACTTCATCAACCAGTATTATATGAATCACTGGGGTGAGGAGAAGCTCGTTCCGCAGGTCCTCTCCACCCGCTTGAAGGCGATTGACGGACAGATACAAGCTGGCGCTGAGCAGATACAGCTCTCCCATTCCACCAACAAGGGCGTGCTCGCGGCGATCCTCGGCAAGAGATATGTCGTTGTAGCCGTACCTTACGAGAAGCACTACAAGACTAGATATACGCAGACGCTCTACCGCGTGACGAGGGGTACGCCGGATGCTCCTGTAGTTCTTGTCAAGGCGTCGAAGCTCGGCGGTATGACGAAACACAGGCAGGTGACGAAACAGTACAATCCTGCCGTGGATTATCAGTACATAAAACCTGTCACTCCTGGCAATGACTCTGCTTGGGGAGTTCTTGACGACCTCGAAGTTCGTAAGGCGGACACGTATGACGGTGGTGTCGGAGATACTGCACATTCAGACCAGAGATGGGGACTTACCAGAGAGGAACTTGCAGCCCATCCTGATTGGCTTGTAACCGGTCGTCCCGTTGACGCAGGTGGACAGCACAAGGCTATGGAGGCTGCAGCAGCTGTAGTGAACAGTGACTCACAGATAGAGAATATGTCGAAGATTTCTGATGAAGAAGCCGGAAAGATAATCGCAGGGCAGCTTGTCTCACATCTCAAGAGTCAAGGCATCAAGGTCTATGACCGTGCTGCTATGGCGGAGTTCCTCAAGACTCACGATGTGCGGTCTTTGCAGCAAATGACTGAAATAAAGTCATCTGAGTATAATAATGGCAAAATTTTTGTAGGTGAAAATGGTTATGGAATTGACAGCAGCACAGAAGAAAATCAGTACTTCCCAGAAATTCTGGGACAATCTGGAAAGGGGCAAAAAGCAGGTAGAACTTTGGCAGAAGCAGCCGATGACGCCAGAGGAGTTCGAGGAGACAATGGCAAGCAGAAAGGCTTTCCAAAAGAAAAATTCTTAGCATATCTTGAAGTCCGAGCGCGGCAGAATGGCACTTGGATAGATGATATTTCTACTATTACTTCAGCGCGTTCAAAGAAGAATGGTGCTGAAAATGAGGTCTATCTTTCAAAAGATGGAAGGAGCTATATCAAGCTCAACCGCTTCACACTTCTTGATGACAATCACAACATAGAGGAGTTCATAGACAGGATAAACTCGCACAACGAGTTTGCGTCCAACGCGACTTATGAAGTATTGGGCTTTACTGAAAATTCCGAAGGCAATGTCTGCATTGTTCTGAAGCAGCCTGCTATAAAAGGAACGGAAGCGCCTCAAGCTGTCATCGATGCTTATCTTGAAGATGTCGGATTTGAAAAAATACTTTTACAAGACGGCACAGAAGGCTGGTCAAACGGCACATACGAAATATGGGATGCTGATTCAGCCAACGTACTTGAAGATTCCGATGGAAATCTGTATTTCATCGATGCCGTAATCAACAACATCGAAAGACTGCAGCAGTCGAGGAAGATTGACGACATTCAGTTTTTTAGGACTCCGCACGGAGAAGTCTATGGATTCGTAGATAAGGAAGGAAACATCTATCTTGACGAGACGAAGATTTCTCCGGAACATCCTATTCACGAATACACTCATCTTTGGGACAGGGCCGTTCAGAAACGTAATCCTGAACTCTGGAAACGCGGAGTCGAACTGATGAAGCAGTCCGGTCTGTGGGATGCCATACTCAACAGCAAGAACTACGGAAAGAACTGGCAGGAGATGGGCATCTCCGGAGAACGGCTCGACAACCTCATCGCTTCGGAGATTCACGCGCAACTTGCTGGAAAGCAAGGAGCCAAGATGCTTCAGCAGCTCAAGGACAATGGCGGAGTGGAAAGCATAGTCGAAAGACTCAAGAACTGGATGCTTGATTTCTGGAAAGCGCTCAAGGCTACGTTCGGCAAGTGGTCGCAGGAAAAACTGGATACTCTCACGCTCTCCGACTTCAACAATATGACCGTGCGTGATTTCACTGAAGGGACGATATTGGACGAGAGCGGGCAGAACACGCAGGAGCAGGCAGTGGATGACAGCACAGTTCCTCTTGACTACGGAACTGCCACGGGAGATGTCTTCGGATTTGGCGTTGCCGTTGACAGTGACGCACTCAATGATGCTTTGGTGCGTACTTCGGAGACTGACGATGACGTGGATTCGTCGTACAAGTCGAACGGCACTATGCTCAACATAGTCGAGCGAAACGACAAGGGTGACTTTGAGACAAAGACAGTTCCAGCTACTCCGGACAACGTGCGCAAGGCGAGGAGGCAGAGGACATTCGTCACGCTGAACGAACGGCTTGAAGATATACTGCACAGTCACGGTGTCGGAGTAGGTGTTCTTTACAGCGCCGAGGCAAGAATGCATCTTGGCGGTGTGGCTGACTTCGACACGGCTGACGTGACAGCGGCAGGACTTGTCGAGCTGATAAGGATTGCCGAAGGCTATGAGGGCGAGCAGGCGCTTCCTGAGGAGTTCGCGCACGTCGCACTTGAGATGCTCGGTCACGACCATCCTCTTGTAAAACGGCTTCTAAATGCAATAAATTCAAGCGACGAAGCGTTGCAGGAGGCTTATGACGGTATGTACAGCGAATATGTCGAGAAATATGGCGACGACAACAAGGCGAAACTCGTTCTTGAGGCGGCAGGGAAACTTGTCGCGAAGCATCTGTTCCGAGAGGAGGAGATACGGACGAGCGTAGTCCGCAGACTTGTTCACCGCGTATCGGATGCAATCAAGGACTTCTTCCGGAAGTTCAGCAGGGACGAAGTGCAGAACGCCATCTTCGACGCGAACAGGATTGCATCGAAACTTGCGCGTGAGATGCTCGGCGGAAAACTCGCTGACGATATGTCGCTTGACAACATCGGCTCTACCGGACAGTTCCTCGCTATTAAGGAAGACATTTCGAAGAAGCAGGACATATTGTCCAATCTGCTCAAACTGGAGACGAAACGTCTGGCACTTCTCAAAAAGCGTGTCGGTTATCTGAATCGCAATGCTACGAACGCAGCTTTGGATGCCACATCCGCGCAGATTGAAAAGCTGAAGAAGTCGATAACCAACAATAAGATGCAGGATGCCGTTCTGTCTTATCTGTCCGATTCGATGTCGTTCCTGTCGGAAACGGAAAAGTCTCTTGACGATGCCGTGAACAGCGGAAGGAAGATGAACTCCGTATGCCGCAAGCTGAACACGGTTAGGGATACAATCTACAGTTTCTATTCGGCTTTGGATTATATCCGCGAGGCGTCGAACTCCGGCGAACTGGAAGACAGCGTTCGTCTTACCGAATCGTTGGAGCAGATTTCGCTTATGCTCTCCCGTTTCCACGACAAGTATATGAAGCTGGCGAGGATCTATTTCGAGGAGATGCTCTCCGGAGTGTACGGCGAGCACGGAAAGACAGTCGATGTCGGCAAGTACAAGGGCAAGACAATATCGATACACGATATGGCTACGCGGGCTGACAATGACATTTCTCTCGCGTCACGCTGGTTCTATGCGCTCGCAGATTGCAACGACTATGTACTCAAGGCAGTGGATGACATCACCCGTGAGGCGAAGATGCGTGCAAGAAGACACGCTGTCGAACTTCGTCCACGCATAGAAGCTGCTGTCGAGGCTTTGCGCCGCGATACTGGAGACCGGGACCAGAGCTTTATGTTTGAACGCGACGACAAGGGACATCGCACCGGGCTTTATCTCTCTGAGGAAGCGGCTAAGAAAAAACTGACTCCTTCGCAGAAGCGGTTCTATGATGAGATGATGGCAATCAAGAGGGAAGTCGACGAGTATATACCGTCATCGCTCGTTACGGATAAGGACCATAGGAACATCGTGTTGCTCCGTAAATACACTTACGCGAAGTTCAGTGACGCGGAAGGATTTTCCGCAAAGGCTCTTGTTGCCTGGGAGGGAATCAAGAACGACGTTATGGATATGTCTGATAACTTTGACCCGGAGCACAAGGAGGTTGTCGTGGATTTCCAGGGCAACAAGATTGATATGCTTCCGGTCAAGTTCGTATTCAAGGGCGAAAAAGAATCCTATGACGATATGACCGAGGATGTGGCTACGTCCCTTATGACTTTTGCCGGAATGGCTTACGAGTACGGCGAACTCAATGGCGTAGTTAACATTCTGGAAAATGCGCGGTATATGGCTGCTGAACGAGATGTCGTGCAGAAGTCAGGAAACAGGACGAAGCGCGAGAGCGTGAACGCTAACGACGTGACTTTCCGCCAGCCGTTCACAAAGAAGGCGGCGAGACTGCACGCGCAGGCTGCACTGGACGACTTCTTCAGTATGCACATTTATGGACATACGACAGCTGATGAGGGAACGATCGGCAATACGAGAATTTCAAAAAGAAAAATCGTCGACAAGATAAACCACATCGTGTCTCTCTCGCAGATGGCTCTGAACCTGCCGCAGCGTGTCGCCAATGTAGCTACCGGAGGAGCACAAGTTGTAATCGAATCGGCAGGGCGCGGCGTGTACAATGCCAAAGACGTGACTTGGGCATCTGGTATTTATGTGAAGGAGTCAGCCGACAGACTTGCACAGACCGGAACGACTGACTATGACAACAAGCTGTCTCTGTGGATAGAGTACTTTGACATACATCAGGACAATGGGCGCATTGTTGAGAAGTATGGCAGAGGAAGGATGTCAAGAATTTTCAATGAAAATCTTCTGTATGCTGGTTTGGCCATTGGCGAGGACTACCTGTCGTCTGTTTCGTCTCTTGCCGTAGCTAGAAACTTCAAGGTGAAGGATGGGCAGGGAAAGCAGCGTAACTTGTGGGATGCTTATGAAGTAAGATATAGGGATGCCGCAAACAAGGTCGGTGCATATCTTGCGCTCAAGGATGGATATACAAAGGCTGACGGTTCGCCTATTACCGCGGAGGATGAGAGGAAATTCGCGAAAAAGGTCATCAGCCTCAACTTCGAGATGCAGGGTATCTATAATCTTGATGACCGCAGTGCAGTACAGCAGTATGCATTCGGTGCGCTCATCATAATGTACCGCAAGTGGATTGCTCCTGCTATCAAGAGACGCTACGGGCATACGCAGTACAATGTTATGACTGACAGGTATACCGAGGGTTACTACAGGACTTTCATCCGTACTTGGCGTGACATTTTGATAGATGCAAAAGATGCTGTTACCGAGGAAAAGGGAGCTGTTGCACTGCTTAACATCATAGCTGATGCGAAGGCGGTAATCAATGCGTACAAGATAAACTACAGCAAGCTCACCGACTACGAGAAGTCAAATATGAAAAAAGGCTGGACTGACTTCGGACTTGTATGCGGTCTGTTCCTTTCCACAGCCTTGCTTCTTCGTCTTCCGCCTGATGACCACGACGGAGACGAACTGCTTTGCTGGCTCGATAGTTTCGTGTTGTCACAGCTGCTTCGCCTTCGCTCCGAACTCGGAGCACAGGCTCCTACGCCTACGATGGTAAGCGAGGCGCTTCGTCTTATCAAGTCTCCGTTCGCGGCGATAGGTCCTCTCAAGAGCATACTCAATATCTTCCAACTTATGCTTCCGCACAATTACGCGGTGGAAATAAAATCCGGAAGATATAAGGGACATAAGAAAGCATATAAGTATTTTCGTGAGTTCCCTATTATTTCAATGTTCAAAAGAATTGATAACTTTGTAGACCCATCCCCACTCATTCAATATTACAGCAATGAGAGCTCATTCGGATGGTAATGTGCCAAATGCATTTGGAATGTGCGTCGCCGTGATGGTGCCGCACATTTTGTTTTATGAAACAAAGATGTTATATTTGCGAAAAAGAATAGATGCTATGAAAAGGATTGTCAAATGGTTCAGAGAACGCAGGTTGCAGGGATTGAGACAGCAAATGCTGCTGCACCCCACAAAGTTCAACACATACGATTCAATCATTCGTGCGATACACTTTATGGAGACTGGAGAGTTCGACCCGGTGAAGTTTCCTAACGCGGAATCTTTTCAGAACGACACTTACCTGTAAGCATTTCTTTCAGTTCTTCATAGGGATACTCAAATGTCTGAAACGACATTCCGTTAATTCCTTGAACTGGTTTTGTTAGCATCACTTTAACACCTTTGCCGGTATTAATGATATAATCAATCAGATTTGTGTTCAGCAAGATGCCTGTCTGATAGCTGACATCTTTGAACTCGATAAACTTGCTCATATTGCTTTTCTTTATTTCGCGCTACGAAGATAAGCATTTTCAGAGGGATTCCGTCAGACGGAGTCCCTCTTATTTAGCAAATCATTTTCGACAATAAAGCGTTTCGCTTATAACCATTTTTTCAATGACATTTCTTCCTACTTTCGTGGCAGACATAGAAAGAACGATATGGATTTTGGAACGGCATTCCCTAAACAGACATTGACTGCCAGGCAGAAAACGACTGCCTGGGCGAAGTCCGTTGTGGACTGGGGAGCGAACAGGACATACTTCACATACTCACCGGTGAGGCGTGACGTTGTGAAGATGAAGATAAACTACGACCTTATGAATGGCATCATTCATATGGAGGATATTGCCAGGATTCTCAATCCGGGTGACATATCTACGGCGTTCCTGCCGGAGAAAGTTCAGCACTTCCCAATCATAAATTCCAAACTGAACACCCTTCGCGGAGAGGAGGCGGGTCGTATCTTCGACTGGAAAGTCATAGTGACCAATCCGTATGCAATTTCGCAGATAGAGGAGAACAAGAAGCAGGAATTTCTGCGGAGTGTTCAGTCATTGGTCGAATCAACCGGTGTTGAACAGCAGTATGCTGAACAGCAGATGCAGGATATGAGCGACTTCTATACATATAACTGGCAGGATATGATGGAAGTCGGTGCGAATGAGCTGTTGAAGCATTACAGCAAGGAGCAGAACTTCAAGCAGATATTCAATGATGGTTTTATGGATGCCCTCAGCAACAGCATTGAGGTGTATGACTGCGACATCATCGGAGGGGAGCCAGTTCTGTACCGTCTCAATCCTATGAAACTTCGTATATTCGGAAACGGGTATTCCAACAGGATAGAGGATGCGGACGTTCTTATCTATGAGGACTACTGGTCAAGGGGGCGTATCATCGACACCTATTATGATGAACTCAAACCTAAGGAAATAAAGTGGTTGAGTGATGAGCTGCCTGACTTCGGCTCTGCCGGTCCTGTCGGGGCGGCTGGAAACTACAACGAAGCCTATCCGTTCATCAACAGGGCGAGGTTCATCGGTGATGAAGGAATCATAGTTGATAAGAACTCCGGTCTGGCTGAAGTGTTCGATGAGCTCGCCACTATGGACGGGGGTCTTGGTTCTAATTTGCTTCCTTACGATGTCGCAGGCAATGTCCGTGTCGTGCGCGTATATTGGAAATCCAAAAGGAAGATATACAAGGTCAAATCTTATGACCCGGAGACTGGTGAGGAGCAGTTCGATTTCTATCCGGAGACATATGTTCCGGACGAAGATGCCGGAGAGGAAGCCGAGGCGCTCTGGGTGAATGAAGCCTGGCAGGGAACGAAGATAGGAGAGGATATTTATGTGGGTATGCGTCCGTGCCTTGTCCAGCACAACTCGTTGTCCAATCCGTCCAGATGTCATTTCGGAATAGTCGGAACCATCTACAACATCAACGAATCGATGCCGTATTCCCTTGTGGATATGATGAAGCCGTACAATTATCTGTACGATGCGGTTCACGCCAAACTCGTTGACCTTATTGCCACCAACTGGGGCAAGCTATTGGAGATGGACTTGGCTCTTAAGCCGAAGAACTGGGAGGTGGAGAAATGGATGTACTTCGCCCGTGTGAACAAAGTTCTGATAAAGGATTCGTTCAATGAGGGAAGCAAGGGTGCTTCGACAGGTAAGTTGGCTGGCGGATTGAACAACGCCTCGAAGGGTTATGTCGATGCTGACTGGGGTCAGTCGATTCAGAACTACATCAATCTGCTTCAGTGGGTTAAGGATTCTATGTCCGAACTTGTCGGAATCAACAGGCAGCGTGAAGGCAACACATACAGCAGAGAGACCGTAGGCGGTATCGAGCGCGCCGTGTTGCAGTCATCGTATATCACCGACTGGATTTTTCAGCAGCACGACGATACGAAGCGTCGTGTTCTTGAGTGTTTCCTCGATGTGGCCAAAGGTGCATTGAGGGGCAGGAGCAAGAAGTTCCAGTACATAATGTCTGACGGCGCAAGGAAGGTGATGGAAATCGACGGGGACAAGTTCTGCGAATGCGACTATGGTTTAGTGGTTGACAACTCCAACGATACGCAGAAGCTCTATTCTCAGATCGAGACCCTTGCACAGGCTGCTTTGCAGAACCAGACTCTCAACTTCGCTTCCATAATGAAGCTCTACACTTCATCATCCATTCAGGAGAAGATACGGATGGTCGAGTCTTCCGAGAAGCGTATGGAAGAAGTACGCCAGCAGATACAGCAGCAGAACGCAATGCTCCAGCAGCAGCAGGCTCAAAATGATATGCAGATGCGTCAAATAGAGATACAGCAGAAGGATGAACTCAACCGCAGGGACAACGAGACCAAGATAAAGGTTGCGGAGATTAATTCCAAAGCGGAGGAACTGCGGCTTGGAATATATGCCGAGGACAACAGCGTGCAACTCCGGAACCGTGAGCTTGACCTTGAGCAACAGAAACTGCGTCAGGATATACTGGAGTTCGACAAGGAACTCAGGATGAAGGACAAGGAACTTGACCAGAAGAAGGAGATAGAGCTGAAGAAGATTGAAGTCTCCAAGCAAAGGAATTCCGGAAAGAAATAGTCACAATTATTTTATGATGTTATGGTAGGAAAGCATTTCACAAGAGACGAGATAGAAGAACTGCGCAAGAGTCTTGCGACCAGTTCGATGAAAGACAGCGACCTTGACGATGCGCGGAAACTCCTGTTGACGGATTATGTCGCCGTCGTTCAGGACGGAAAGAACCGGAAAGTCTCGGTCGAAGACCTCGGCGATTTTCTGACTGAAAGACGGCATATAATATATAAAGAGTCTGACTCACATAGAGAACTTCCAAACTTTAGCTGCGATGTTCTTATCATAAATACCGGAACTGACAACAGCATTTTCTATGTGAATTTACCGATCGTTTCAGAACAGATTAATTTTGTCGTGCGTGTTGCAAGTTCGTCAGAATGTAAATTCCTGTTCAAAGGGGGGAACATATTCGATACGAGAAAATCAGAGAAGGTCTCGAATTTCAGTCTGACCCCTGCTGATGCGTCTATCGTATGGCTTGATTTTGTGTCATCTGACAATTTGTGGTACGCTACATATTAATCTTGGTTTATTTATGTATGGCTGTATATGGCGAGATATTTTTCACGAGAGGAGATAGAGCAGCTGCGGGGGCAGTTGGCATCGACTGCGGTCAGGGATACGGACTTCAGCGAAGCTCAGTCAGTGCAGAAAGAAGACCAGGTGGCTATAGTTCAGAACGGAGTGAACCGCCTTGTGAGAGTAGGCACTTTGTCAAAGAGTCTGTTTCCAGGTCTCACCATCCCCATCAACGGCAACCCTATGACGATAACGCACAATATGGACAGATACCCCTCCGTGACCGTAGCGGTCAACTCCACCAACGCGGAGAAGGAGGAGGTGGAGGTGGACGTGACTTACATAGACAGGAACACCGTCCGTGTCGGATGGGACGTAGAGGAGTCCATCGAGGGCTTCGTGTATATAGTGTAGTTTTAATTATGAACCCCAAATAAGGAATTGGATTATGGCAAGAAAGATTGCGGTCAACCTTGACCTGCTCGGAAACGAAATCAAGAACTTCGTGGTCGACGCCACGAGCACCGCCCCTGCGGCGAAGCAGGGAGCGTTCTACTACGACATCACTGCAAAGGCCCTCAAGTACCACAACGGCACGGCGTGGATAACCGTCGCCACCGGAGGGGACGCTTCGCAGATTGCGGACGACCTCACCGCTCTGACCCTGCGGGTGGACGGACACGACACCTCGATAGCGGCGTTGCAGACGATAGTCCAGACCGCCGCGACGACCAGCGCTATGGGTATGATGTCCGCCGCCGACAAGACGAAGCTGGACGGCATAGCCACTGGCGCGCAGGTGAACCAGAACGCATTCAGCAAGATTAAGGTAGGCACCACGACCGTAGAGGCGGACAATGCCACCGATACCGTCGAGCTGGTCGGCAGCAACATCACCCTCACTCCGGACGCCACCAACGACAAGGTGACCATAGCCCTCCCTACCGCTTCGTCAAGCCAGCTCGGAGGAGTGAAGGTCGGCAGCAGGCTCTCCATCTCCGGCGGAGTGTTGAGCGCGAACGTGCAGTCCGACACCAACTTCACGCAGGCGGAGAAGACCAAGCTCGCGGGGATAGCCACCGGAGCGAACAACTACACCCTGCCTGAGGCCACCAGCACGACCCTCGGAGGAGTGAAAGTGGATACGACCCTATCGGACAGTTCGACCAGCCCTGTGCAGAACAAGGCAGTCAAGGCGTATGTCGACACTCTGGAGGAGGACCTTACCTCCCGCATCAACGACCTCGACACCGCCGCCGCGAACATAGCGAACAAGGTGGACACCGTGACCGGAGAGAACGCCATCACCTCCACCGTGACGAGCACCTCCGGAGACCCGGTGGTGAAGACCGCCAAAGTCGCCCTCAAGCTGGACAACAGCGGGAACGTCACCCTCTCGCAGAGCGCATCGGGTCTGAAAGCCGTGGCACCGGAGTACACCGTGGAAGCGCTCGCCACTGCGGAGACCGGATACCTCAAGACCTACAGGCTCAAGAAAGGCAGTTCGTATGTCGGTGCGAGCATCAACATCCCGAAGGACTTCCTCGTCAAGAGCGGTTCGGTTGTGAGCGGTACTTGGAGCGGCACTACCTTCACCGAGAGCACCACCGGAAAGGACAAGGCTCTGAAACTCGTCATCTACACAAAGGACAGCTCCACTGCGTCCGATACGATTTACATCAACGTCAAGGACTTGGTGGATGTCTATACCGCAGGAAACGGCATCTTGATAAGCGATAATAATAAAGTGTCAATCAATTCAGGTAATGCTGCACAATACATTGATGTTCCAGACCCGGACGATATTGATTCCGGTTCCACTACACTGGACCTTGCGATAGAATCACTGACGGCAAAGGCAGGAGTGCAGTCCGTCGGCAGTCTAAAAGGGGACATATTGCTGGACACCGGTGCGGGCGGTGCTAACGGGACGGTTCAATTCGCAGTCAATTCGACGAACAAAACCATCTCGGCGACTGTCAGAGGGCTAAAGAGCGCTGCAACCTATGACGCAAGCTCTTTCGCCACCGCGTCGCAGGGAACGAAGGCTGACTCGGCAGTGCAGAATGCAACCGGGGATACCTATGTGTCCGCAACCAAGGGCAGCAACAACATCGTCTCACTTGCTGCCACCGATACGTTGAAGAATGCCGTGACGAAAGCCGACAACTCCGTCCAGTACACCGACACCGCGAAGACGCAGGTGACCATTCCGGACAAGCTGACTGTCGCAGACGGACATATCCATCTGGGCGATGGCACTAATGTGCCGAACATTGATATTGATGTGTATGATGATTCATCATCAAATACAAGGAAACTTAATTTCTCTGACGAGGATGGCGCTTCGATAATTCTTAGCGGTCTTGAGTCACCGGAAAACATTGATGAAGCAGCTAACAAGCAGTATGTCGACACCACAGTATCCTCCGGCATCAATGCTCTCGACAGTGAGAAGTCCGGCTCTGACTCCAACTCGCAGGTGACTGTCAAGGTCTCCCAGACCGACGGCAAGCTCTCCGGAGTGACCGTGACCACAAATACGCAATATGCGACAGCCGATGAAATGAATGTCTGCGTTAACAACAAACTGAAAGAGAAGTCCGTCACCGCTTCCGCCACCGGGACATTCTCTCTCAATGCTGCTCAAGTCGGAGACGATACGGTCATTCCGTCTTCAATCAGGACTTTCCTTGTGTCCGGCGGCGTGTACACGGAGTTCATCGGAGACATTTCCTCAGGCTCGTTGAACGACGGCGGTTGGCCTTACTGGACAATCAGTTGGAACGGGCTTTCCGTTTCGAGCGGCGATACCATCAAGATTTACTACGCAGTAGCATTTTAGCCTATGGCACGCAAGACAGCAACCCAGATAGATATGCTCGGCAACCGGATAACCAATCTCGGTACGCCGAGCGAATCCCTCGATGCAGTCACAAAGGAGTATGTCGACGACGCGATTGCCGACATAGACACGAGCGTCACGGTGGACTCCTCGCTGTCGTCGTCATCTACCAGCCCGGTGCAGAACAAGGTCATCACCTCCGCTCTGAACGGCAAGGCGGCTTCGAGCCATACGCACGAATCTGGCGACATTTCCATTCCTTGGCAAGGTGAGCCATCTGACATTGACTGTATCAAGCAAGCGTTGTGTGCAAATGCAGGAGGCGTCAACAGGTTAGCTTTACTGCCGGCAAGTCAAATTGTTATTGAAGAGACAACAAATGGCGGAACTACTTGGGCATCCTCTAATTACTCTGATAGTATAAAGCGTGCTCTATTTACTGGTAAGGACGAAGCAATATCTATCGGAATACCTCTGAAAAACGGCGTGAGGAGTATCGATTGCGCAGTGAGAATCACCATAACCGCATTTGAGTACGATGTGCCGTCCGGCACTGCCGAGGGTGACAAGCCTAACTACTGGACTTCCGCGTATGCGAACTCCGTTGAGAGATATTTCGGCGGTGATGGCGCATTTGATATATGGGCAACTGTTCCACGTGATGCCATAAAGATGGTGCTTGAGACAAGACTAGGTGACTCTTCAAGTTGGGTTACGGTTAGGAATTATAATGGTCTTGGCATCAAAGGCTATAGAAATATGATGCGCGGCTCTTCCATTTTTGGCGGATATGTATCACAGACCAGTAATGTTTGGTGCTGGCGATTGACTTTTTGGACACAACCGGAGAGCGGTGATGGTGGTTCACTTTCGACGCTTTCCACTTCAAGCAGACAGGTTATCCACTCAATTCGATATTATTCCTCAATGGCTTATCTTTTCGCCAACAACCTTATGACCAACAACCACCTGTACAAGTGGGACACGAGCCAGAACGCCACTTTCCCTGCGAAAGTCACTGCACCGACTCTCACGACGGATGAGTTGACAGTCAACGATGAGTTGACAATCAACTCCGCCGAAGGTGACCATTTGAGTCTTGACTTGGCGAGCAGCAACAGCGGCAATCCTATGCTCACTTTAACAAGTAGCAATGATGTTGTTCTTCGTAACGTTGCTGACCCGGAGTCAAGTGAAGATGCGGCCAACAAGAATTATGTTGACACTAAAGTCGCCGCCACCAACACGAGAGTCACCAAACTGGAGAAACGCTTCGAGACAGTGGTTGACAGCACTGCTGCGACGCTGGAACTCGGTGACGGCAACACGCACCGCTATATCTTCACCAACACCGCCACAAAGTCTGTTTCCCTGCCTGCTGCTCCGTATGACGGAGAGACCTTCGAGATAGTCAAGTGCGGAACAGGCGCGCTATCCGTCGTTTACTCCAACAACAGGAAAATCTACAACTGCGCTTCCCGGAGTACCGTGACGAGTGTCGGAATTACCGCAAGTAATGTTCGTAAACTGACTTTCACATACTCGAATACAACCGCTTTATGGTATATGACCATACAGACCCTTTCTGCAAGTTAATCTTAATAAACATTGATAGTTATGGACAAGTTCAAGGAATTTTTCAGAAAGCTCGGGGAGTGGCTCGGAAAGCCTCTCTCTTGGCTCGGCTCGCAGAGTGCTGACAAGTGGCTGCACTTCATAGCGGGCGGACTTATCACGGCGTCGGTTGCGCTTATCCCGTGCCTTGCACCCTATGCGGTTCTGTTCGGGATTGCTGCGGGGGCTTTGAAGGAGTGCTGCGACAGGCTTTTCGGCTGGGGCACGGCGGAGATAGCCGACCTTGCGTTCACCGTTGCGGGGGCTCTCGTTGCGCAGGGCTTCGTGTGGCTTTATCTTGTAATTTACTAATCATTTCGGGGAGGAGCGGGATATGCTGAGCGAGTGGTTGAGTTTTTTCGGGACACTGATAACGGCGGGCGCGTTCGTTACCGTGTACCTTGTGGGGGAGAAGAAGACCTCCGCAGTGTTGGACAACGTGCAGAAGTCGAACGACCAGTGGCAGGAGCTGACGCGCACCCTCAAGGAGGACGTGGCGGCTCTGAAAGCGGAGGCGAGGGAAAAGGATGACCGTATTTCCTCCCTGTTCAAGGAGCAGTGCGTGCTGCGTGACCGGAACGACAAGCTGTCTTCGCAGGTCACTGCGTTGTCGATATACAGATGCCGGGACACTTCCTGCGTTAACCGCATCCCGCCGTTCGGGACAAAGCGGAGCGCCGATGAGGAAGCCACGGCGGTAGTGAGTGACAAATGAGGGGAGGACATACTATGGGAACAGTAAGCAAGAATTTCGACTTTTACGAGTTTGAGGCCACTGACCTCAAGCAGTACAAGGTGAAGAACACCATATCAAGCTCGGAGGTGCGTGACGCGATAAAGGCTCTGGTGGTGGAAGTGCTGCAGCCGTTGCGGGACATCTGGGGGAAGCCTCTGGCAATCAACTCCGGTTACAGGTGCGCGGAGCTGAACAAGGCGGTTGGCGGCGTTGCCACAAGTCAGCACACGAAAGGCGAGGCGGCTGACGTGTGCCCTTTCGGGAGGAACGGCAAGGGGAATCAGGATGTGATACGGCAGCTGGCGAAGACCCTCATTGATGCGGGACTGCCTTTCGACCAGGCAATCCTTTATCCGAGCTTCCTGCACATATCACACAGGCTGAACGGCAAGCAGCGGGGGCAGTTGCTCTATGCGAAGACCTACAAAGGGGAGAAAGTCTGAAAGGGGCGGAAACAATCGGCTTGCCGTGGGCCGTCAATTCGCGGCGTTTGGGTTGTTGGGTTTTAGTGTTAGTATTGTGCAAGCCCCCCTGTCGGGAGATACGGGGGCTTTTTAAATTCAAGGGGGAATCATTATGAAGAATCGAATCATCTTTGCCGTATTGGGCGCGTTGTCCGTTCTTTCCTGTAGCCCGCGAATCATTCAGGTGCCCGTGCGGGACACTCTGACGGTGACGCGGACGGAGGTTCTCCGGGATACCGTTGTACAATTCGTCCTGCCGGAGGAATCGGCGGCGAACACGACCCGGGACACGGTATCGCACCTTGAGACGAAGTACGCCGAATCGGATGCTGCAGTGTCGGAGGGCGTCTTGCGTCACACTCTCAAGAGCAAGCCCACGCCGATAGAGGAGAAGATCGTCTATCGGGATAAGGTCACCACGGAATACAAGGTGCGGGAAATCCCGGTCACGGTGGAAGTCCCGAAAGCCTACACCCCGAAGTGGGTATGGTGGGTCTTGGCCTACGGGGTCGTCTGTACGGCGGCAATCGGGCTCCGGATTTTCCTGCGTATGCGGGGCGTCCTCTGATTCCTCCCCGGCTGCTGAAAATTCACTATATTCGCGGCGGTCTCCGACCAGGAAATGGGCGGAAAATGTCATATTTTGTGACTTCGTTGTTACTTTCGGGGCTTTTCTAAATGCGTTATCATTGAAAATCAAGCATTTGGGTACGCCTTTGGGCAAAAGTACTAAATTCATTTGAAAGGACATATATAAACATAAAAAAACACGCACGGGCAGATGTGGCGGGCATCGGCATATCTTATTTTTTGTCCGTTTATGGCTCAATATGTTCGGATTTTGTTGTTACTTTGTTACTCGAACAACAAACCGTGAGTATGAGACGAATCAAGGATGCCGTGAAGTTGCGGCGGCGGGTTCTGGGGAACGGGGACACCTCCCTGTATCTGGACACCTATTCGGAGGGCCGCCGCGAGTATGAGTTTCTGAAACTTTACCTTGTCCCGGAGAGGAACGCGGATGACAGGCGCAAGAACAAGGACACGCTTGCGCTTGCGGAAGAGATACGGGCGCGGCGTTCGGTGGAGCTTCGCAACCACAGGTGGGGCGTGTCGGACACTGGGGGCGGGAACATACCGTTGCTCGACTATTGCCGCCGCTATCTGTCAACCCGCAAGGCGGTGGAGGGCTTTCTTCGTCACATCACCCTGTATGTAGGGAAGCGGAAGACCACGGTGGCGGATGTTGACCGCCGCTTCGTTCTGGGATTCCGCGCCTATCTGGCCACGGCCGCAATCAACCGCAACACGGGTGAGTTGTTGTCGGACACCAGCCGCTCTTTCTACTTCACGCGGTTGCGCTCTGTTATGAATTGCGCGGTCAAGGACGGGATTGTCGAAAGGACGGGTTTTGAGGGCGTGGACGGGTTCAGGACGCACGCGGCGGAGAGAGCCTACCTGACCGCCGAGGAGCTTCGCAGGATGGCCGAAACGCCTTGCCGCCACGGGTGGTTGCGGCGGGCTTTCCTGTTCAGTTGCCTTTCGGGTTTGCGGAAGTCCGACATTGCCGCCTTGCGCTGGGGGGAAGTCCGTGTGGAGGGAGGCTTCACCCGCATAGTGTTCCGGCAGAGAAAGACCAGCGGGCTTGAGTATCTCGACCTGTCACCAGACGCGGCCGCGCTTTTGGGGCAACGGCCTGCGGGGGCAACGGACACCGACCTCTGCTTCGCGGACTTTCGGGACGACCATTGCCCCGCCCCTCTCCGGGAGTGGACAAGGGCGGCGGGCATCACGAAGCATATAACATTCCATAGCGGGCGGCATACGTTCGCCGTGCTGCTGATTGCGGCGGGGGTGGACATCTACACCGTCCAGAAGCTGCTCGGACACCGGGACATCTCGACCACGCAGATATACGCCGCGTTGCTCGACACGCGCAAGCGGGAGGCGGTCTGCTTGTTGCCGCGAATCCTGTAGTCCGGTCTGTAGTACAGAAGCGACAAGCGACATTTTTGTCGCCGTGTCGTTTTGTCGCGAAATCCGCAAAATCCGCAAATCCGCAAAAGTGACAAAAGGACAAATTTGTCACTTTGTCACTTTGTCACTTTGTCCCCGTGTCCAACTGTCCACGGACATCATACGATTTGGACAGTGGACACTATCGCTTCGTCATTATCCGCGTAAGGTTGGAGATAGTGTCGGACAGTTGTGAGATGCTTTTCTGTTGGTCGCGGATGATTTCCAGCATATCGGACGAATTGCAGCTGTTGTTGTTCCCGTTCACCCTTACGCCGCCGTCCCCGTTCTGATTGACCGTCTGGACGGGGGCTTCGCCGTAGAACTCCCATAGCGGTATGTCCAGCGCGGCGGATATCCTTTCCACAAGCCCCGTCTTCACATCGTTCTTTTTGAGCGCCGCCGATAGGTTCTGTGATGTCGTTCCTAATTTTTCGGCTAATTCGGTTTGCGTCCTGTCGTATTTTCGTAGGACTGCAATAATTTTACTCCCATTCATAAAATTTTGATTTTCAAATAGTTGTTAATTTCTTCTTATCTTGATTGTAAATTTCTTGCAAAAATTTTCCATAAAAGTTTGCAGTATTCAAACAATCGTTATATCTTTGCCCTTGTGAAATACGAAATAAAATTCGATTTCCAATTTTACAAACAACAAAAGTACAACTTAAAACCTTACAAACAATGGATGAGAAACTTGAAATCCAGACGGCGCGCAAAGCGGGTTACAACGCCGGGTGCCAGTATGCGGGCGAAGAGATAGCCAAGCGCATCTGCTGGGACAGTATGCAGGGATGTGACGAATACAACCTGCTGCGCAGTCTGTCAATAGTTCTTATGGGCTCCGGGGACACGGTTGAGCACGGCACAGAGCGGTTCATCAATGTCCAGCTTGATAAAGTGCTTTCCCCGATTGACAAGCTCTTCGTAAAAGTGGAGATTCCTGAAATGAATAGCGCGGAATAGTTATGAAACGGGCATTTGACTTTGTTATGTGCGTATTCTTCGCACTGGGGTTCATTTCGTGCGTGGCGGGGTTGTTCACGCGGGGGATAGACACGCACCCGCACCTATTTCTCTTGGCTGGCATATACGGGCTGCTTTCGTTCGCCTGTGCGCGGTCTCTGAAAGAGGGCGGCAAGGTCAAGCCACGGAAGTAATGGGCGGCGGCAGTCGGCACGGCGAGCCGAACGGGGTGACGAATTTTGGAAGGTTGCACCATCCCGGAGAGGTGGCCGGAGCGCGGCAGAGCCGCAGGGGGTGCGAACCCCCCGCCGCCCGCAACGCGCTGCCCGTGAGGGTAGCGGGAGGGGGAAAAGTGAAAGCAGACGACTTGTTTCGCTTTTTGGCGCACAGAAAGCCCCCTCCGAGTCTCGGGGTTCCGCCCCGTTACCAAGGTAGCCTCGCAAGCACAAGCCCACGAACACATTTAGTGCCCTTGGAAGCACTCTAATGCGTAGGATGACGTCCCGGAAAGACGGGAGGGAGGTGCAATGGTTCAGCCCGGTTCGATTCCGGGGCACCTGCAAAATCCGGCAAGCTCTTTTTGACATAATTGCACATAATCATATTCACGATACGGGCCCCGTAGCCGGAGCGGGGGAGGGACGGAGGCAGCCGTGAGGCAGACCGGGGGGATCGGATTCCCGCCGTCCCACGAAAAGCCCAGAGGGGTGGTTTGCAGATATGGAACTGAAAGTATTTGAAGCATTCGCGGGGTACGGCTCGCAGCTGATGGCCTTGAAGCGGCTGGCGGCGCGGCATCCGGATTTCAAGGTGGTGCCCGTAGGCATCTCCGAAATCGACAGGTACGCGTTGAAAGCCTACGGGGCAGTCCACGGGGAGGTCACCAATTACGGGGACATATCGCGGATTGACTGGGGGCAAGTGCCGGACTTCGACCTGTTCACCTACTCTTTCCCCTGCACCGACGTGAGCAGCGCGGGCAAGCAGCTGGGGTTGTCGGAGGATTCGGGGACGCGCAGTTCCCTCTTGTGGGAGTGCCGCAAGGCGATAGAGGCGAAGAAGCCGAAGTACCTGCTTATGGAGAACGTGAAAGCCCTCGTGAGCCGCAAGTTCTACGGGGATTTCAGCAGGTGGGAACAATGGCTCGCGTCACTCGGTTACGTGAACTTCTGCAAGGTGCTCAACGCAAAGGACTACGGCGTGCCGCAGAACCGTGAGCGCATCTTCGTTGTGAGCATTCTGGACGATGACGCGAAGTTCAGCTTCCCCGCGCCGTTTGAGTCAGACAGGAGGATAAAGGACATACTTGAGCCGGAGGTGGACGAGAATTACTTTCTGACCGAGCAGCAGGTCGGCAGCATTACCGCCCACGCGGAAAGGCAGAGAGCGAAAGGCAACGGCTTCCTGCCGCAGTTCAAGGGGGGGGCGGACATCTGCACGACAATAAAGGCAGGGCAGAGGATGCGGGGAGACGAGACCTATCTGAAAATTGAGGAATATGGCAAAGGAGTTATGTGCGGTTGCGCGGACAAGGGACGCGGCGGGCAAGGTGACGGACTTGCGTCTGTCGGCTTACGCGATGTGCCTGACTGCATCTCCGAGACTGAATATGCTGCCTTTGGCGGCGGAGGTGGAAACGATGACTGAACAAAAGGACAACGCCGAAATAAAGCAGACGGAAGCCGTGGTTTACGACGACTACAACGGCAGGTTCGTTCCCGGCAATGTCACGAACGCGCTGACGACCAACATAGGCTCCGGGGCTGAAAGGAACGGGCAGAAAGTTATGATAACGGAGGAGCGGACACGACTTGCAAGTGCAGGCTGGGTGTGGGAAGAAGAACGGCAGGCATACACGCGGACGCGCTTCCGCAAGTTCACCCCGAGGGAGTGCTTCCGTCTGATGGACGTGTCGGAGGAAGACATAGACCGGATACAGGCGGCGGGGATAAGCGAGAGCCAGCAGTACAAGATGGCGGGCAACTCGATTGTGGTGTCGGTGCTCTGCGGGATATTCGAGCGGATGTTCATAGACACGCAGGAGACGGAGCCGACACTTTTCTGAAAACTTAAATTTTTGAAGATATGACAATGAGAACGGAGCGTCAGAAGACGCGGGAAAAGAGAAACCGGGCGATCGTGAGGGAGTTCGCCCGTATGGCGGCGGGCGGCGGCAGCAGGGTCGCAATCACCCGCTATCTGATGGAGAAATATCAGATCTATTCCGAGAGCACTATCTGGAAAATACGGAGGGATTATGGAAGCTCTGCTGACCTGTAAGGACGTGGCGGCGCGGCTGGCTATGAGCGAGTGTCATATCCGGCGTATGGTATGTCGCCGCCGTATCCCGTTTATCAAGATAGGGGGCGCGGTGCGTTTCTCGGAGGCCGACATAGATGACTGGCTCTACAAGCGGAAAATAACTCCGGGGGACATTCAGGGGCGTGCCGCCCTGTACTGTCTGGAGCACCCGAGGGGAAACCGATAAAACTCAAACGATATGGAAAAGAAAGAAAACACGGCCCTTTACGACAGGTGGAGGGCAGTGCCCGAAAGGGCGCAGAAAATCATCGGCGGCGGGCGGCTCAAGGGCTTCACCGACATAAACCCGATGTGGCGGATCAGGCAGCTGACCGAGGTTTTCGGGCCGAGCGGTCAAGGCTGGTACACGCGGGACGTTCAGTACTGGACAGAGGGCTACGGGGATGAGCGGGCGGTGTTCTGTTCCCTCAACCTCTACTGCCGTGACGGGGACGGCTGGAGCTCTCCGGTCTACGGAATCGGCGGGAGCCGGGTCGTGTCTCTGGACAAGAACGGGATGTACCTTGACGATGAGGCTTACAAGAAAGCCTACACGGACGCGCTATCTGTGGCGTGCAAGGCTCTGGGGATGGCGGCTGACATCTACTTCGACAAGGACAAGGTGTCGGGCAATTCCACGAAGTATGACGAAATCCCGAGGGGTTCGGAGCGCAAGGCGGCCACGGTGAAGACGGAAAGCCCGAAAGCGGAGGGCGAGCCCGTATGGGATCAGTTGAAGATGTACGCCAACGTGGTGAAGCGGTGCGCGATGGGTCTCAATTCGCGCAACGGGTCGGACTACAGGTCGGAGTATATCCGTCTGGCGAAACCTGACAAGGACGAGCTTGAGAGATTCGACAACGACGTGGCGGAATACAGGAGAAAGAACAACATCTAACACAAAATCACAATGAACGCAAGAGAAATCAACGAGAAGCTGTTGCAGCTTCAGGGAGCGGCCGCACAGTTGGAGGCCGAGTACGAAGAGAACGGGGGCGAGGTCACAGAGAGCACGGAGGCGAAAGAGGGGTTTATCCGCTGCGTGTCCGAGCTGCTGATGAACGAGGGCGTGGATTCGATAGGCCGCTGGCTGAAAAGTCTGGAAGACGCGAAGAAAGCGCTCAAGGCCGAGCGGGACTATCTGGCCCGCCGCATCTCCGGGATTGACGGGACTATGGAGTACGCGAAAGCGGTTGCGGCGAACGTGCTGCGTACCGCAGGCGTGGAAAAGGTCAAGGGGTCGAACGGATACTCGTTCAGCCGCTACGTGTCTGACACGGTGAAGCCGAACGCGCCGCTGCTTCGCGAGCGCTATCAGGAGCAGGCGAACGCGGCCGTCCACGCGGCGGGAATCCCGGAGTGGGTGACGGTGACGGTGGGCGCTTCCTCCACCCTGGTACCTGCGGGAACGGAGCTGCCGGACGTGTTCGACAGGAAGACCGTGGAGACGGTCAGATTCACCAAGCCGAGGGCCTCTGCGGAGTGACGGGGTATGAAGACCGTGAGCGACCGCGATTTTAGCGGGATACGGGCGATTCTACGGGCTTTCGCGTCCACGCCCTATAAGACTATCAGGGAGGGGGAAGAAAGGCGCAAGGCGCGGCTTTTATTGAAGAAATTGGAAAGGAAATGAAAGACGGCGGTTGGATAAAGATAAGCAGGGGTCTCCGGGGTCACTGGTTGAGCCGTGATTTCCGCCGTCTGGGGTGGTGGGTCGACTTGCTTTTGACCGCGAGCTGGCAGGATGAGGAGGTGTTGTCGGAGGGGCATCTCTTCACCCTGCGGCGCGGGCAGATGATTATGAGCGTGTCTGACCTGTGCCGGAGGTGGGAAGCCGGGAACAAGACGGTAATAGACTTTCTGGAACATCTGGCCGAGGACGGAATGATCAAGCGGTCAAGGCTTTACAAGTGCACGGCAATCATCGAAATAGTGAACTTTGAGAAGTATCAGAGCCGTGGAAATCGCAAAGGGGCAGGCTCGGGGGCAGGCTTACGACACACCTTAACTCCTTGTGATTCAGAGAATAACGACACGCAGGGGGCAGGCTTACGACACACCTTACGACACACCTTACGACACACCTTAAAAGCCGCCGACACCTATAGATATAATTCAGATCCTATAGAGTTATATACTCCAGTATATAATATTACTAGTAAAGAAGAAATTAAAGAAAGGCGGCGTCTTATATCTAATATTCCGGGAATATATGACGCGCCGGGGGCAAACAGTCAGCCGCCGCCGGAATTTTCAAAAGTTGAAGAGCTCTGTCAGAAGCTGGGATACAAGTCAGACCCACGGAGGTTCTTCGAGCACTACCGGGCCACGGGATGGACGGTGAACGGAACCCCGGTACAGGACTGGAAGAAACTGCTGGCAGGCTGGGAGCGGCGAACACTCCGGGACGAAGCGGAAACGAAAAGAAGAAACACAAATGGCAACTACAACGATACAACAGATAACGGACGCGGCTCTGGAGAGCTTGCGGAATCCGACTACCCGACAACCGCGTTTTAGATTCGCGGTCGAGGTGGAGAAAGCCGAAAAGATGCTGGCGGCGGCTTACGCGAAGACCGTGGGCGACAGGATTGCGGACGCGCAACCGGACTCCGACAAGATCGGCAGGGTGGCGAGGTGGCTCACCTCGGAGACCTGCAAGCCGTCCCTGCTGCTTTATGGCGGCGTGGGCAACGGCAAGACCACGATGCTCTGGGCAATCAAGGCGTTCGCCCTCTCTGTGCTCAACGAGGTCAATGCGCGGCTTATCGGGACGGTGCAGAGCATTGAGGAAAGAGAGAGCCTGTACGCATTCCGCCAGAGCTTGCGGATGCCCAAAATGTTGAGCGCACAGAGGCTGGCCTGCTATGCGATGGAAGACAGGCTCACGTTTGAGGAAATCGCCGGGTATTCGTTCCTGATGGTGGACGATATGGGCTGCGAGCCGTCATCCGTGAAGAACTACGGGACACAGCTGACCCCGATAGCGGATCTGATATACCGCCGCTATGACGCGCAACTCCCTACGGTAATAACGACCAACCTCTCATTGCGCGGTATCCGTGACCTCTACGGGGAAAGGGTGGCGGACAGGATGCGCGAACAGTTCGAGATGCTGGGATATACCGAAAAGTCGTTCAGGAAATGAGTGTCTATGTCCGTTATCGTAATTGTGGAGGGTGCGCCCATTTCAGGCGGGAGACGGTGACATTCCCGCATCTGGAGGTGGAGGGCATAGAGAAAGCCCCGGAAACCTATGAGGGCTGCGGCCTTTGGGCAACGGGATTCGCGCTCTATGAGGATACGGACTGCCCGGACTACGAGACCCCGGAGGATATGGAGCGAAGACTACAGAGAGAGGCACGCGAAAGAGAGAGGGCGGAAAGGGAACGCAAGGCAAGAAAAAGAAAAGTTTAACTCATAAAATTTCAAAACTATGTTTAGAGCAGAAGTACTTGGAAATGTGGTGGCACAGGCCACACAGAAACAAATCGGCGGGAAACCGTATCTCGCCTTTACCGTAGCACACAACGGCAAGGTGGACGGGCAGCCGGAGGCGGTCTATATCGACTGCCTGATGTATGACCGGGGCACTCTGGTCGAGTGGCTCAAGAAAGGGACGCGGGTTCTGGTCAGCGGGGATTTCCGCGACTGGAAAACCATAGGCGCAAGCGGTCAGACTTTCATAAACCGCTCAATCTTCGTGAAAGACCTGCAGCTGATAAGTCAGCCACGCGGCGAGGAGGATGACCTGCCGATATGATGGGAGGAGGAACAAAAGGGCCGATACCCGGAACGATTGACGGGACGGTCTATTCCCCGAAATCATACAAAAGTCAGAAAGGATTTAGCGGGGATATTAACTATTTCTGCAACTACGAGCAGATGATGCGTCTGATGCGGCGCGGAATGGCTGCAAACAAGAGAGGGCGGAAACGGAAAGCAAGGAAAAAACAAGAAACCACGGAGGATGAGCAATGAAATGCACTGATATTCAGATTAACGACTGGGTTTACCTGTCAGAGGCCACGAAGTACGCAATGCGGGTGACTTCGATAGACGAAGACCACTGTTACCTTGACTTCGATGGGAACGGGGGCGACCCGTTTGACGGAATCTACGGAGAGAACGGGATTGCGCCGATACCGCTGACGGAGGAGATGCTGAAACTGAATGACGATGAGGAATATGTCTATTGGGTTGGGGAAAGGCGCGGCAATGCGCTGCGCGTTACGATTGCGATAGTAGGGGATTCCAGAGACTGGACAATATCTGGCGACTTTCAGTATGCCCACGAAGTACAACACGCCTTGCGCCTTGCTGGTCTTGGCGAGATAGCCGACAACTTTAAAATTGAGTAACTATGACGGTAGGAGAATTGAAAAAAGCGCTGAAAGAGTACGACAATGCAGCGGAAGTGTACTTCGTCAAGGATTGGGGAGCCTGTGACGAATATGGGGTACTGACCGAATTGGCGGCTCTTCGCGAGGTGACAAGTCAGCGGGTGGTCATTGATGTCGGGCTCGACTTCGAAGACCGCACGGAGGTTCTGTTGTCGTTTGACGAATAGGGCTCCGGCGTATGGTCTTTATCGGCATTGATGCGGGCACCCACACGGGGGTGGCGGTCTGGGACGGGGGGCGTTTCGTCTCTGTCGAGACCCTGCCTCTGTGGAGGGCGCTCCGGTATGTGGAAGAGGCGGCGGCGGCTTACGGCAAGGACCGGGTCTTCGTGGTTGTCGAGGATGCGAGGCAGCGGCGGTGGTATCCGGATATGGGGTCGGCAAGCCGGAACAAGGGGCGGCTGATGGGCGCGGGCTCGGTCCGGCGCGATTCGGCGGTTTGGGAAGAGATGCTCAGGGATAACGGCATTGTCCACAAACTGATTCCGCCGCGCAAGGGGCTCACCAAATTGTCGGCCGAAGCCTTTGCCCGCCTGACCGGGTATGAGGGCAGGACGAGCGAACACGCACGCGATGCGGCGATGCTGGTGTTCGGAAGACAAAACTCGGGGGATTTATATTTCTGATTATGGAGGATAAGAGACGCAGGATAGTGGAAGAGCTTGCGAGGTCGCGAGGTATCGAGCGGGTGGTCTGCAATGTGGCGCGGGCGCACTCCCTTAATGCTGACCTTTCAGACCTTTCGCAGATGGTCTATGAGGTGCTGCTTGAGTACCGGGCCGACCGGATAGTCGAGCTCAACGAGAGCGGCGCTCTGGGCTTCTTTATCGTGCGTATCATCCTCAATCAGTATTGCTCCAAAAATTCGCCGTTTTACGCGCAGATACGGCGGTTCGGTGCGCGGTCTGAAAGTATCGGGGACTATGGGGAGGGCGAATGAGTGCGTGAAGTCCTACAAGGAGCTGCGGGACGAATACCGATACGAGGGGCGGGGCATCTGGGAAGAGGATGAGAGGCTTGCGGAGGTGGAGCGGATTGTCTGGGAGGAACTGACCGAGGCGGAGCGCGTCTTTCTCATACTGTATGCGGAGCTACAGAGTTACCGCAAGCTGGGGAAGAAAGTAGGGCTCGGCACTATGACGGTGCGGGCGGAGATTTTGAGAATAAGGGCTAAAATCGAAAAGGAACTGAAGAAATGAACATTTATCTGAAACTTACACTTGTCGCGCTGGTGGCGGTCTATGTGGTGGGGCTTTCGGGCTTCACGCAGAGTTGGCGCGGGATGCTTGCCGCCTTTCTCAAGGTGGACGAATCGCGGCTGCGGGCGTTGCCCCCGTTCGACTGCACGAAGTGCGCGACATTCTGGGCGTGCCTCATATACGCGATTTGCGCGGGCGCTTTCGGGCTTTCGTCCGTTGCCTTTGTCTGCTTATTGTCGTTTATCGCTGACCCGCTTGTGCGGCTTCTTTCGCTGCTGAAAGAGGCGGTACAGGTAGGGATTGGCAAAATGATGATGAGACTATGACGGGGCAGACGGTGGAGGCGGCGCTGCGTGCGTTGCCGGAATATGAGCGGCGGCGGATTGTCAACTCTCTGATGAGGGAGTTCGGGATAACTGAAACGGGACTGCCGGAGGGCGCGGAAAGACGGGCGGGGGAGCTGCGGCGGCTCTATGCGGAAAGATACGGGGAGATGCCGGATATGAACAGGCGGACGGCCGCGAACGGGAAGATGCGGGCGTGTATAATCGCCGAAATGGTCGCAGAGGGATTCTCCAGAAAGAGCATAGCGGGGGCGTTGCTCCGGAACGTGTCCACGGTGACATACTGGTGCTTGCGTCTCGCTGACTTGGAACGATACCCGCAAGCGGACCGGGAGACATACGAAAGGATTAAGGATTTCAAAAAACTATTTGCAAATGGCTGAAGAATACAAGAGAATTTTCACAGACGAACAGCTGGCGGCGTTGAAACCGTATGAACAGCTGCTCAAGCGCGCCGCGATAGACGGGGCGAATTTCTATCCGGGGATGGCCGCTATCGAGGCGGTGCACGGCATCTGGAAACAGGTATGCAAGGTATCGGCGCGCCCTCCATACACTTGCGGGGAGTGTCAGTTCCGCCTGTTCAGGGATTGCGGCATCTGCTACTTTGATGACCTGCGGGCAATCGCGAAAAAGAACCACCGTAAATTCGAGATAAAATGAGAGCGGCGAAGATACGGACGGAACTGCTTGACGCGAACGCGGGGCAGGTAGCGGGCGTGCCGCAAAACCCGCGCTCTTGGACGCACGCGGAAATGAAGCGAATGCGCAAGTCTCTGCGAGAGTGCCCCGAGCTGTTCGAGGCGCGGGGGTGTATAGTCTATCCGCAGGGCGGGCGTTATGTCGTTATGGGCGGCAACTTCCGCCTTGCGGCCGCGAAAGCGAACGGACTGCAGGAAGTTCCCTGCATTGTTCTGGACGCGGATATGAGCGCCGCGAAGCTCCGGGAGATAGCCCTAAAGGACAACGCCTCTTTCGGTGCGTGGGACTTTGACGAATTGGCGAACAAGTGGGACGATTGCCCGCTGGTCGAGTGGGGTATCCCCGCGTGGAAAGCGGAAGACGGCGGGGAACCTGGCACAGAGGAATCGGAGTACGAACGGCAGAAGCGGGAATTTGAAGAGAGGATTGCCGCCGGAGAGATGGACGAGGGGGACGAGGAATATCAGGCGTTCCTTGAGAAGTTCCGCCCGAAGAAAACAACGGACGACTGCTTCACCCCGGAGCCTGTCTATGAGGTGGTGGCGGGCTATGTGGAGAAGCGGTACGGGAAGCGGAGAAAGGACTTTGTGCGCCCTTTCTATCCCGGCGGGGATTACGAGCGCTACGACTATCCGAAAGGCTGCGTGGTGGTGGACAATCCGCCGTTCAGCATCCTTGCGAAGATTTTGAAGTTCTATGCCGCGAGGGGGATAGATTACTTCCTGTTCGCGCCGGGGCTGACCGTGTTGAACTCCGGTGATACGGCGTGTGTCATTGCGCTCAATGTCACCGTTATCTATGCGAACGGCGCATTCGTGAACACCTCTTTCGCGACAAGTCTGGAGCCGGGGGTGCGTCTCCGGTCGGATGCGGGACTGTACAGGGAGCTGGCAGAAGCGGCGGAAGAATGCAAGCCGAAAGCCAATTTGCCGAAGTACAGCTACCCGAGCGAAGTGGTCACGACTCCGATGGTGGGGCGGTATTCGAAGTATGGCGTGGAGTACTGCGTGCCCCGCGATGAATGCGTCCGCGTTTCGGCTCTGGACGCGCAAGGGGATGGGGGCGTCTTCGGCGGCGGCCTGATTGTCTCGGAACGAGCGGCAGCGGAACGAGCGGCAGCGGAACGAGCAGCAGCGGAACGAGCGGCAGCGGAACGAGCGGCAGCGGTTAAATGGCAGTTATCGGAGAGAGAGCAGGCGATTGTAAGGAAACTATCACAAAAGGGGAAAGGCTATGGCAAAGAAGAAAATGACGGAAAAGCAGCTGGCGAATCTTAGGCCCGCTACGAGCGAGACGGCTGCGGGGCGTGGTCATCTGGGCGGCATAGCGAGCGGCAAGTCGAAGAGACCGGGGGGCAGGGCCTATGAGCGCCGTACCCTTGCGGCCGAGCTGCGGAAACTGCTTGACGAGGAAACGGCACCGGGGAGCGGCGTGAGCAAGCAGACGGCGATATTGATGAGAGCCCTACAACGGTTATTTGAGCGGCCGCAGATGAAAGATGTAAAGATATTGGCCGAAGTCCTCAACGAGCTCAAGGTGACACTTGACGCGGCCGACATTGTTCTGAACATAAACACGGACAAAGACGGCGGCGAGGCTCTGGACAAGATGCTCAAGGGGGAGTAGCGGGCTATGGCGACAATGGACACAACGAGGGTCTGGACAATGACGATGCAGGCGTGGATGAGACACCCGCGCTACATATCGTCTTGCGGGGGCACGCGCTCCGGCAAGACCTACAGTATCCTCCAAGTGTTCATTTGTCAGCTGCTGGGGGAGGAACAGAGGGGAGACGCGCCCACAATCAATTCCGTAGTGTCGGAGACCTATCCGCATCTCAAGAGGGGCGCGATACGCGATTTCAAGGCGATAATGCAGGGCTTCGGGTATTGGCATTCCGAGAATTGGAGCGAGACGGACAAGATATACCGATTCGCGAACGGCAGTGTGCTGGAGTTCTTTTCGGCCGACAATGCGGGCAAGGTCTATGGGTCGGCGCGTTGCCGTCTCTTCCTGAACGAGGCGCAGCACATAGACTGGGAGACGGCCCGGCAGTTGTTCGTCCGTACTTCGGGGCTTATCGTCATAGACTACAACCCAACGCACGAATTTTGGGCGATGACCCGGATCGAGAACAAGGACAACTGCATTCGGATACATTCGACCTACCGGGACAACGAGTTTCTGACGGCCGCGCAAGTCCGCGAAATCGAAGACCAACGAGGGGACAAGAACTGGTGGAAAGTCTTTGGCGAGGGAGAGGTCGGCACCCTTGACGGGCTGATATACGAGTTCGACCTCTGTGACGCATTGCCGCCCGTCAGCGAGGGGGACAGGCTGACCGAGGTGCAGGGCTTGGACTTCGGGTTCACGAACGACCCTACGGCGCGGGTGCAGGTCGTGGCGGATGCCCGCGTCAAGGAGATGTGGGTGCGTGAGCGCTGCTATCGCACGCATATGCGGAACGCGGACATCGTGGACGATTTGAGAGGGGACGGGGTAGGGCGTTATGTGCCGATTTATGCCGATTGCGCGGAGCCGAAATCGATAGCGGACATTGCTTCGGCGGGGTTTCGGGTCGAGCCGTGTGACAAGGACGCGCCCGTCCGGAGCGAAAAGTTGCGGTTTCAGCTCCAATGGATGCAGGGGTGGAAGATGCACTTCACGAAGGACAGCGTGAATCTTATCCACGAAGCGCGGAACTACTGCTGGCTAAAGGACGCGAACGGAAACCCCACAAATACGCCGATAGACAAATACAATCACCTGCTTGACGCGCTGCGATACGCGGTATGGACGAAGTTCGGGCGCGATGCGGGCAGCGGGGAATATAGGGTATCATTCAACGGGAGAAAAAAAGATGAAAGACGACATTATTAGGGACTACGGGCATTGCCCGCTTGGCAAGTACTTGCGCGTTTGCGCGATTTGCCGGGAAGAGTTGGACGATTTGACCAGGCAGGCGCGTATCATAGGCGTGCTTGCTGACCTCAACGAATCGGAGGTGTACGATATGCCTTTGGAGAAATACAAGGAGTGGGCGGCGGCTCTGGCCTTTCTGGAAGACCCGGACGCACGCCCGGAGCGGATTGCGCGGGCCTACCGTCTGGGAGATATGGAGCTTTGCCCCGTCACCGACATTCGGAAGATAACTGCGGGGCAATACATAGACTTCCAGCAATACGCGGCACAGGGGAACGAAGACAATTTCCCCGAAATGCTGTCCGTCCTGCTTGTGCCCAAAGGGTGCGAGTACAACCGGGGCTATGACATTGCAGAGGTGCAGCGGGCTATCCGCGAACAGATGAGCGTATCGCAGGCAATAGGGCTGACGGCTTTTTTTTTGAAGAAATGGGGCGACTTAATTCTCAATTCCCTAACCTTTTCGGAACGGGAGATGCGGGGACTTCCCCCGAAAGCGCGGGAGAGCCTGACGGAGACCCTGAACAGGCTGAAATCGACCCTTTCTCCGAGCAATGGGGATGGGTCGCAAACCTTGACGCGGCGAGCGAAACTCTCCGGTGCTCTTGGGAGGATGTTCTCAAGGGGAGCGCGCTTGAGTTCCTCAACATCCTCTGCTACCGCCGGGACAAGGCGGAAAAGGACCGGAAAGAAATCGAAGACTGGAGACGGAGGCATTGAGTTATGAAAGCGCTGGTCGATTTCCGCAATATTGAGGCGGTTCTTACCGAGCTCGCCTATGAGCTGCAGGAACAGTACAAGGCGAATCTGCAGCAGTCGGGGCGCTACACCACGGAGCGCAAACTGTTGGATTCCGTCCGCACGGAGGTGGTGACGGATAGCGGCGGGTGGTCTGTGACTATGCATTTGGAAGATTACTGGAAGTGGGTGGAGGATGACACGCGCCCGCACTTCCCTCCCATTTCGGCAATACTGCGGTGGGTGGAAATAAAGCCCATTGTGCCGCGTCCTTTCGCAAATGGAAGAATACCCTCGCCGCAATCCCTTGCGTTCCTTATAGCCCGTAAAATCAGCCGTGAGGGCACGACCGGAAGCCACGACTTGCAGCGGGCGAAATCGGAGGTCATTCCGCGCTATCAAGACAGGTTGCGGGCGGCTCTCGCTATGGATATGTCCGCCTATCTGGAAGAGGTTATGTTGTCCCGCAGTTTCTGACAGATACGAGAGGGGGGCGCGATATATTTCCCGTAAAAGCGGTAATAAATGGCAATCCCTATTTGGCGTGACACATTCGTCACATTCACAAACTACGAGCGGGCGGAATATCAGCTGCGCGATTCTAACGGCGCAATCCTGTATCAAGGAGTGGCGCAGGCGCGCCCGGCTGAGGTCTATGCGAAAGCAAAGGTCAACGAAATAATATCAGACTATCTGACCGGGGCGTTGCCGGGGCAGCCGGACGCGACCACTCCCGAATCCAAATGGACGCAATGGGGGCAGGCTTCGAACGGGGCCGTGGTCTTTTCCGTCTATCTGAAAAACACGGACGGGGACTGGGAACTGTTCCGGAGTCTGGGGTTCAAGCCTGACTGGGCGTATGATCCGGACGCGGAGAGCGCGGATGCCACATTCACCACGGTTCAGTCCGAGCCGATAGTGTACAAGTGGGCGGAGGGCTTTCCTTTCGTTCAGTCCGGCTATGTCAGAGGGGCGGCGGCTCTGGAGGTCGAGTTCAAGGACGGCAGTACGGAAACCCTCAAGCACGCACTTTCGGGCATTTCTGCGGATTTCAATAATGACTTCAACGCGGACTTCGCGATAGACACTATCCCGTATGTCGTGGAGTTCGGTTTTATCTGGTGGGATTTGAGCGCCCTCAAGGACGTGGCGAAGATTACCTCCACCGTGGGCGCTCCGAGATTCGCGAAGACCTACGAAGTGGCTACGGGTTGTCCGCGCTACGGCCTTTATTACCTCAACCGTTACGGCGGCTGGGATTTCCTGGTCTTCGAGGGCCGAGCAAAGGAGACGCGGGCGGTGGAGCGCTCTGTCTATTCGCCCACGGGGAGCAACGCGGTCGTGACCAACCGGGCGGAGGTCAATTACCTCAACTCCATTGAGCGGAACGTGTCTCTGGTCACGGGGTGGCTCCCTGACGAAGCGGCGGAAAGGATGCCGAATCTGCTTGACAGTACTCTGGTCTATATGTGGGACAATCGGGAGGGGGTTCTTCTCCCGGTGACGATAGAGGATTCGGAGTATGAGTTAAAGAGCTACGCGGGCAGCGGCGGCAGGTTGTTCAACTATACCGTGAACGTGAAAGTGTCACGCGAATACTTGAGGAAATGAGACGCAAGAAAGTAAGCCTGTATATAGGCGGCAGCAAGGCTGACCTCTCGGACGATTCGTTCATCTTGTACAACTATGCGGTCGAGGATTTGACAGACCCCACGGTGGTGCGCAATGCTTTCTCTTCGTCCGTGGAGCTCCCGGGCACGCCTACGAACAACAAGATTTTCGGGCAGATTTGGAAGATGGACAGATACGCGGACGGCTCAACCTCTTCGGGGCACGGTTTCGACCCGTCACGGCGCGTGGATTTCCTGCTATACTCCGAGGAAACGGGCGACCTATTGGAAAGCGGTTATCTGAAACTTGACACGGTGACGCGGGAGGGGCGTTCCGTCACCTATTCCGTGACCCTTTACGGGGGTCTGGGGTCGTTCCTCTACGGGCTTTCCGCCGATTCCGAGGGCACCGCCCTGACACTTGCCGATTTGGAGTACGAAGTGAGATACGGGGACCGGGTGTTTTTGGATGCCGTGGGCACTTTCACCATAAACGCGACCACGGTGAATAATGCGTGGAAATACGGCGGCGGTACGCCGCGTTCTATTCCGGTGTATTACTGGCCGTGGCTGGTAGTCAATTTCGCCCCGTGCTACAACGGCATACCGGACGGGGACTTTGACGCGAACAAGGGGGTCGTGTCCCCCGCTGACATAGGCTTGGCGGCAACGGTGGACGGCTACACCACGAAGAACGGCAAGTGCCTGGTCACCCTTGCGGACAAGAAAGACGAATGGGCGGTCAAGGACTTGCGCTCTTACCTGCAGCGCCCCGTGATTTCTATGAAGTATTTTCTCAATGCTATCTGCCTGCCGCGCAACAACGGCGGGTGGACGGTTGACGCATCGGCGGTCAGTTCTCTGGTGGACTCCCTCTGGCTGACCCTCCCGCAGTTGCCGTATGCGGGAACTTACAAGCAGATAAATAGCGACATAACCGTATCCGCGCAGGCGACTACGGGGAACATTGGAGAAATGGGGCAGTGGTGGCCGGATTCGACTTTGCCGAAAGGGACGGATGTGACATTGAGTGCATCCGCCGAGCTTTATTTTTCCGTCCAGTCAGGCGTTACACAGGCCCTGTCACTGCAAGGGAAATACTACACGCAAACGATACGGCAGCGCGCTTGGACGGTTGTAATTTTTGGTATGGTTGCCTATGATTCAGCGGGGAACATCATAGGGTGCAGCAAGGTGCGGATGCTGGGAGAGCTCCCGTACTTCTATTCCGGGAGCCTGAAGAGTTTGGCTTTAAGCTCCATATTCGGGGATGATTTGGAGTATGACGAAACCGAATACAATTCCGCTTTCACCGCCACGGCGGGGACATCTGAAACCCTGCTGGCTTATCCGGATTCGTTCAACTTTGAGGTTACGGCACACAATGCCGCGTATTTCAAGTTAAGGGCGGTCACTTTCACGTGGACTGAAAAACTAAAGTATGAGAACGGCAGTCTTGTCGATATTGATAGGCCGGCGGGGCATCAATGGGGGACGATACCGTTCTTCTACACCGGGGAATCCTCTATGGTTGCCGTCTCTTCGACATCGGCCCCGTGTGCGCCGGGCACCTCTTCGATTCGGGCCGTCTCTTCTTCATCTGTGCGAAGCGGCGCGAAGATAACCCCGGCTATGCTTCTCGGAGGCACGGACACCCCGGCGGATTATCTTCTCTCCCTGTGCAAGACTTTCGGCTGGTATATCCTTGTGGATTCCGCCGCAAAGACGGGGAAGATACTGCGGCGCAACGATTTCTACGAGGACAAGACGATAGACCTTACCGATAGGATAGACGCGGCCTCCACTATCGAGGTCACGCCGCTGACATTCGATGCGCGGGTCTATGAGATGAAGAACGAGGTCGTGGAGGGGGAGTTCGCTTCACAGTACGCGGCCGCGCAAGGTATGGAGTACGGGTGCCAGAAGATAAACACGGGGTACGACTTTGACGCGGAGACGAAGCAGCTGGGGGAGAACATTGTGTTCCGGTCCGCCGTGTCTTCGCTGAAAAGCTCAAAGTACAACAACCGCATAACCCTTGCGTCCGGGAAGATTCAGCCGTCCCCGTTCCTTGACAAGGGGTGCAAATATACCCTGTGGGATTCTTCGGGGAATACTAAAGACATAGACATAAGCGTGCCGCCGGACACGGCCACGGTGGAATACTTCAACGACCTGCACGGATACGACAAGGCGGGGGCGGACAAACTTGACCTCTGTGACGCGGACGGAAAGCGAAAGGACGGGGAGAACATTCTGGTCTATCGGCGCGGCAGTATCTCAATGCCGGGATTCCGTGTCACGGACGATACGGACGATATGGATACTCTGAATGACGGCGTGCCTTGCTGGGACTTGACACCGGCGGCCGCCGGAACTTCTATTACCATTCCGGAGTTTTCGCGGTATGCGATGGAAACGGCGGACGATGTGACCACTTTGACGGAACAGCTTGATTTCGGAACGCCGAAAGAGCTGAATATCCCGAACGTGGTGATAGATAAGGACAAGTCGGTATATAAGCGGTTCTGGAAGTCGTACATAGCCGACAGGTACGACAAAAATACGCGGGTTATGTCCTGCAAGGTCAGGATGAACGGACTGCGGGTGGGTTACGACCTGTTCCGTTGTTTCTGGTTCTACGATGGGGCGCTCTGGGTATTGTCAAAGATTGACAACTGGTCGCTGACTACGGATGACCTTGCGGAATGCGAGTTTGTGAGGGTTCAGGACAAGGCGGCATACCTGAGCGGACAATGGACGGAAGAATAATTTTACGGATATGGCAGAGGAAGTTATAACCATACTGAAAGTCGGGACGGACGAGGCGGTCAAGTCCGTCAATGACCTCCGGTCGAACATCAAGGAATTGAAGTCGACTTTGGGAGAGCTGGAAATAGGCACGGAGGAATATGCGGCCACGGCTCAGGAGTTGGCCGTGAATCAGAACGCCCTCAAGGATGCGATGTACGGCAGTACGGCAAGCATTGAGGAGCTTTCGTCAATGGCGCGGGGTGCGTCCGAGAGTTACAACGGGCTGGTTCATCAGATGGCGGCTCTCAAGACGGAGCTCCGGAACGTGGACGTGAGCACCGAGGAGGGCAAGGCGCGGTTCGCAGAGCTTGCACAGGAAATCAACGGGGTGAACGACCGCCTCAAGGAGATGGACGCAATGCAGGGCAGCTATGTCCGCAACGTGGGCAACTATACTTCGGCGCTTGACGGTCTGGGCGGCGTGCTGCAGAAATTGCCGCCTACTATGGGCAAGATGAAAGACTCGATGGGCAAGGTCGGGCAGACTATGAAGATGGTCGGGCAGCAACCCATACTCGGCATCATAGGCCTGCTTGCCCCGATTCTCTCAAAGATTGTCAACGCGCTCAAGGGCAACGCCACGGCGATGGAGGCGGTGGACAAGGCGATGGCGGCTTTGCAACCCGTCTTCGATCTTGTGGCGGGCGTGCTCCAGAAGATTGCGGAGGTCATATCGAAAGTGATAGGCAAGTTCACCGATATGGCCGGGGAGAGCGGCGGCACTTTCAAGAAAATCATCAGCGCGGCAATCGGAGTGGGCAACACTTTGGTTCAGTTCCTTTTGACCCCTATCCGCTCCATTATCAGTGCGTTCAAGGGTCTGGGGAATATCCTAAAGGACATCTTCACGGGTGACTTCAAGAAGATACGGGACGATGCGGCGGATGCGTGGAACGGTATCAAGGACAGCTTCTCAAAGGGATTCGACTTCAAGGAGAATTTCGCGGCGGGTCAGAAGATGGCGGAATCCATACTGGGCGGCGCATCTTCAAAGAAAGGCGCGGCCGAAGACACGGGCCGGGCTTTGGGCAAGTCCCTGCTGCAGGGCGCTCTGGAAGAGATTGAGAAAGGCATAGAGAAAGAGATAGAGGCGCTTGAGAAAGGGGACGATGCTATGCTTGCGGAGCTGAACAAGGCAGAGGCGGAGAGGAACAAGGCGGCGGAAGCCAAAGCGAAAGAGCGGCTGGATCTGGTGACGAAGAACGCGCAACAGGAAATGACCCTCAACGACATTCTGACGGAGGATGCGCGGGAGAAAGAGGACAAGAAGTACGAAATCACCCGCCGGATGAACGAACGGCGGCTCGACTTGCTCAAGCAGTTTGCGGACGAGGCTCTGACGCGGGGGGACTTGACCGCCTATCTGAACTATCAGCAGCAGGCGGCGGACCTTTCGGTGGAGATTGAGAACAACGCGCTGAAAGAGAAGAAGCGCTTGCGGGAACAGGACATAAAGGACGCAGAGGCGGCGGCGGCGGCAAACCTTGCCACGATGCAGGGGTTGGCCTCCGGAGTGAGCAGCTTACTCACGGGCATTGCGGACGCCTACGAGGAATCCGGGGACGAAAGCGAGGCATCCGCGAAGAGGATAAAGGGATTGAGGATAGCGAGCGCGACCATTGACACGATAACCGGAGCCACGGGCGCGTTTATGCAGGCGGCGCAAAGTCTCCCGTTCCCATACGGCGTGATAATAGGCGCGGTTCAGGCGGCTGCGGTGACGGCTGCGGGCGTTGCGAACATTGCGAAGATAAAGGCCACGCAGGTAGGCAGCGGGGGCGACAGTTCCTCCGGGGCTACAAGCGCGGCGGCGGTGACCGCCCCGGCGGTGACGGCGGACGTGCAGAGTGTCCGGAACGTGACCACGGCCACGGAGGAAGACAGGCTTGACGCGATGGTGGGGAGCCAAAAGGTCTATATCCTCAACTCCGACATTGAGGCGAGCCAAAATTCCCGCCGGGTGAAAGTGCGCGAGAGTTCGTTCTAAATGCGAGATACGGGGCGATAGGGACGATTTCTCAACAAAGGTAGTACAATTTATCAACCAAATATATTTAACGCAAAAGAGAGGGCTAAAAATGGCAAAGGGGACATTTAGGGGTTTGCCCGTATATGAGGCAAGGATTGACGGGGCGGACACGGGGATGCTGCGCATCTCCCTTGTGGACTTTCCGGCGGTCGAGAGCGATTTCCTCGCATTCGCGGGGAACACGGTACGGCAGACCTATTCAGTGGCGGACGAAGACCGGAGGATAGTGCGCGGCGTGGTTATGCGCGCCGATTATCCGATATACCGGGCGGACAGATGGGGCGAATACTGGGTCGTTTACAGGGCCGGGCAGATCCGGGCAATGGCGGAAAAGTACCTCCGGGACAACAGGCAGAACTTCGTCAACCTTATGCACGAAGCGGGAACGGACGTGGATGGCGTGAGCCTTGTTCAGTGGTTCATAAAGGACACGGCGGCGGGCATAGTCCCGGCGGGCTTCGATGAGATAAGCGATGGAAGCCTGTTCGCAGAGTTCCACATAGAGAACGATGAAGTCTGGGCGCAGGTGCGGGCGGGCGTATTCCGTGGCTTCAGCCTTGAGGGGATATTTGAGCTCACCCCGTCGGAAGAGATGTTCAGGGCACAGGAAAAGGACACACTTAAAAATTCGAACTATATGAGTAAAATTCAGAGATTCAAAAAGCAGTTGTCGAAGCTGTTGTTGGCGTTCGGCAACATCACTACCGACAGGGGCGTGCTTGCGTGGGACGGCGAAGACGACCTCAAGGTGGGCGATGCGGCGTTCATTGAGGACGAAGCAGGCGAGAGGACCCCGGCGGCAGACGGGGAGTATGTCGCGGATGACGGCCGCGTCATTGTCGTGACGGGCGGGATCGTTACCGAGATCCGCGAGGCCGAGACCGCTCCGGTAGAGCCGGAAGCACCGATGGTCGAGGAGTTCAATTCCGTGGAGACCGACAAGGCGGTTCTTATCTACGATGAGGACGAACTTGCCGAGGGCGTCAGCGTGTTCGTGGAGACCGAGGCGGGCGAAAGGACTCCGGCCGGAGACGGGGAGTACAGACTCACTGACGGCCGCGTTATCGTGGTCGCCGATGGCCGCATTGCGGAAATCCGCGAGGCAGAGGCGGAAGAGACCGTGGACACCGCCGCAGAGATAGAGGCGCTTCGCAGAGAGGTGGCCGAGCTGCGTGCAGCGGTCGAGGGCATTCAGAAACTTGCCGCCGCGAAACCTGCACACGAAACGGTCAGGACTTCGGAGGGCTATCAGAAGACCGGAAACCGGGGCATCGACAACTTCGCCCGTATTCTCTTTGCGAAATAGTACAGAGGGGGAACCGGGTATATTTAACGGAAAATTCAAAACGAAAGAATTATGGCATCAACAAATTTTGTAGTTACCTCCCTCCCGGACTATGTGTCCACGAACAGGGATCTGCTCATCAAGAACTTTGCGCTTGCGGGCGGCAATACCCGTAAGCATATGAGCATTCAGACAGGCGTAAAGTACAAGGAATATCTCAACTTCCTTGACATTGCCCCGGTACTCCAGTCGGGCGCGGACTGCGGCTTTTCTTCATCTGGCACCGCCACTCTCTCACAGAGACTGATAACCGCCCCGTCTATCAAGGTCGATATGGACATTTGCCCGAGGAAACTCATAGGCAAATATGCCGAGTACCTTGTTAGGAACAACGCAACGGAAAACGAGCTCCCATTTGAGCAGTACATAATGGAGGGCGTGGTCAATCAGCTCAACCGGAAAATTGAAAAACTCATTTGGAACGGTGACACCACGAAGACCTCTGACGCTGACATCAAGTGGACGGACGGGCTTCTCAAGATTGCGAAGAACGATACCGCAGTTGTGGACGTGACCATTGCGGGCACTTCGGCATATACCGACATTCTCGCGGTTTACAACGCGATGACCGATGAGGCGATAGAGAGAGGCGGCGAAATCTATGTATCTCCGGCCAAGTTCCGCGCATTCGTTCAGGAGCTGGTTGCGAAGAACCTCTACAGCTTCGGCGGTCCGGTTGATCAGGACGTGCAGGAAATCTTCCTGCCTGGTTCCGGCGTCAAGGTTGTGAACACTCCGGGCCTGTCAGGAGCTACCCAGATTGTCGGCACGTTCAAAGGCAATCTGGTTTACGGCTGCGACCTTGAGAACGACAACGAGGACATTGACCTCTGGTACTCAAAGGATGACCGCATCTTCAAGTTTGAGGCACTCTGGAACACTGGCGTACAGATCGCCTATCCGGAGCACCTTGTACTCGGCGCGACGGCGTAGTTTCTTTCATATATTATCGGCAGCAGGGGGCGGGGTCGTCAGAAGCCCCGCCCCTTTCTTTTGAAAACGAATAAAATTTAACGATATGGCTTGTAATTTACAGACACTTTCGGGGCTTGCAAGGGACTGCAACCCGTCTATGGGCGGAATCGTGGAGGTATATATCGCCAACTACGATGATGTCAGCGAGGTGAAAGTCACCACGGACAAGATTTCCGCTATCACGATGGCCGCTTCCGCGAAGTTCAAAAAATATATGTTCACCCGCAACTCCGGTAGCCTGACTTCGACTTACACGTTCGACAAGGCGAACGGCGTGCAGTATGTGACCTCTGACCTTGTGCTTGTGTTCAACAGGATGGAGACCACGAAGCGCGTGGAGATTTCCGCGCTTGCGCAGAATGACCTTGCGGTGATTGTCAAGGACGCGAACGGCAAGTACTTCTATCTGGGTTATGACGAGCCCGTATGCGCGTCTGCCGGTGACGGACAGACGGGGACGGCCCGGAGTGACGCGAACCGCTACTCCATTACCCTGCAGGACAATTCGGCCGATATGCCTTACGAGGTTGACGGGTCGATTGTAGATGCTTTGGTTGACTGATTCGGGCATTTTTGCACTCATCCCATAATCAAGTTGTTAGTTGTTGTTTGGGCTCGCGGTGACGCGGGCCCTTTTTAGTTGCATACAGAAAAGCCGCCCCGTATATTTCAGACAAAAGACGGGAAAATGATTTATTTGAAGATACAGGCCACGGCGCAGACGGTGCGGATACCGCTCCCCGCGCCCGTTTCCGGCAGGGGCAACGGCACACTGGCCTTGAAATCCACCTTGCGGCGGTCGGAGACCTCTTATCCCGTGTCGTGGGCGGCGGTCGAGAACGGCAATTACTGTCAGATTTCCGTAAAAATGGGGAAAACCCTGCCTTTGGCCGGAGAATACGGCTATCGCCTTTCGGGCGTGTCCGACATTGCGGCCGAGGGGGTCGCGCAAGTGGGAGATTATTTCGGCACAGATGCCGAGTACGATGAAAATACGGTAAATTATGAACAATATGAACAATAAGCGGGAATCCGCAAGGCTGACATTCGCGGCTCTGGACCCATATCTGGCCACGAACATAATTGCCCCCACTGAACGGGTGATAAGTTCCCGCGACTTGGTGGAATGGGGTGACAGGAACCGTTATCCGGACTATCTTTTGGAGCTTTACAACTCTGTGCCGACACTTCGGAGCATAGTGAACGGCAATGTGGACTATGTGACGGGGGACGACATCTCCCTCATACCTTTCGGCGGCAGGGCGGCGGGCATTGTCAACGCACGCGGTGAGAATATCCGGGAACAGGTGCGGGATATCTGCAAGGATTACGAGATATACGGCGGCTTCGCCCTCCAAGTCATCAGGAATTTCGCGGGGGAGGTTGCCGAGCTCTACTATATCGATATGCGCTTTCTCCGGACGAACAAGGAGGGCAATGTTTTCTACTATTGCGAGGATTGGCAGAAGCGCGGGGGCAAGAATGCGGTGGTTTACCCGGCCTTTATGCCGAATCTCCGGTGGGAGCGCCTGAATGACGCGGAAAGGGCGCGGCATACGTCTTCCATACTGTTCATAAAGTCCGTGCACACGCAGGTTTATCCCGCCCCGCTTTACGCGGCGAGTGTCAAGGCTTGCGAGATTGAGAGGTGCGTGGACGATTACCACCTCAACGCGATAAACAACGGCTTCGTGTCTTCGCTGATCGTGAACTTCAATAACGGGATACCGGAAGACCATATCAGGGAAGAGATTGAGGACAGCTTCAATGAAAAGTTCTCCGGACACCAGAACGCGGGGCGCATTATGTTCAGCTGGAACAGGTCGAAAGACACCGCCACGGAGATAGTGACCCCTACGATCGAGGATTTCGGGGACAGATACAAGGCGTTGAGCGCACATTCGCGGCAGCAGATATTCACGGCATTCCGGGCGAACCCTAATCTGTTCGGAATACCGACAGAGGGCAACGGCTTCGCAAACGAACAGTACGCGGAAAGTTTCCGGCTTTACAACCGGACGCAGATACGCCCGGTGCAGCGGCTCATCTGCGATGCATACGACACCGTTCTGGGCTCGGTCGGGGTTCTGACGATAAAACCGTTCAGTCTGGGTGACGGAGCGGCTGAAACAGGCGTAAAATAAGGGAAAATGGCAGCAATACTACTGAATGAAAAATTTTTCCGCGAAACGATGCCGGGAAGCGACAATATCGCGGGCAAATACCTGCAGGCGGCGTTCCGCGAGGCGCAAAACAGGCACTACCGGAATATCGTGGGCGACGTTATGCTCCGGAAGCTCTGCACAATCGTGGAGGACGGGACGGTGACGGACGCGGGCAACGCGGCCTACAAGTCGCTGATTGACGAATCGCAATACTATCTGGCCTATTCGTCAATGGTGACACTTCTCCCGAAGCTGGCCTACAAGATAGGCAACTTCGGGGTGGCTTCCTCCACTGACCAGGGATTGCAGACCGCCCCGAAAGGTGAGCGGGATTCGCTCATTTCGGACTATGAGGCGGAAATGGACAGATGCGCCCTTGACCTGCAGGACTACATATTGAACAACCGGGAAGATTTGCCGGAGATAGACGAAACTCGGAGCTATGCTATCCGGTCGAATCTCTACAGTGCCGCGTCTTGCGGGGTCTATCTGGGCGGCGCGAGGGGCAAGGGGCTGTTTGTCCGTAGGTGCAACGCGATAAGGGAAAGGCGATGACATTATTTGAGGCGATACAGATATTGGAGGCGGCGGCAACGGCGGAGCCCGCCGTCAATATGATAGTCAGGCAGGATGCGTTCCGTCTGAACGGATGCCCGGACGCCCGCTACGGGGCATTTGTCTGGGTGCAGGGCTTGCACGGGGAAACGCCGGAGGACAGTCACCGGACATATACTTTCACCCTGTTCTACATAGACAGGCTGACGGAGGACGGGGGGAACCTTGCGGCCGTCCAGTCAACGGGCGTGGAGGTATTGTCGGGCGTGTGCCGGAGGGCTGCGGAAAACGGCCTTTTCGCGGGAAACTTGACCTTTCAGCCGTTCGCGCAGAGGTTCACCGATGAGTGCGGCGGCGTGTTCGCGAATGTCACCTTTGAGACCATTGCGGGCACTTCCTGCGACGTGGACGGGGAAAGCGGTAGAACAGTAAAAATTTTATAGAAAGATATGGATGCTCTTACACAGTTGAAGAACACTGTCGATGCCGTGGTGAAGACCAACGGCAAGCAGGGGATTACGGGGGCGAATCTGCAAGAATCGCTCAACACTATGATAGACACCCTCGGCAACGGGGTGACAGAAACGACCTACGCGGCATTGAAGACCCGGCGGGACGCGTGGGAGCTCACTCCGGGGATGTGGTACAGGATTACCGACTACGCCTGCACGACCACGCAGGCCGACACGCAGAGCGCGGGACACCAGTACGACATTTTGGTGCTTGCGACCGCTGCGGGCACTTTGAGCGAGAACGCACTTGCCGCGCACCACTCCGGGGACACCTACTTCGAGGATAGCAAGCTGGAGGCGTGGCAGCTGAAATACTGCCTTGATAATGATGCGGACCGGTTTCTGTGGGCGGACACCACCAACGGCAAGGGCGTTGTCTGGTGGCTGAAAGACGAGTGGGACAATGAGTGCTTCTACGACTTCAAAAACATACAATTTGAGCGGAGGCAAGTTCTTAAATCGGGGTCGGCTTTCAACAATGCTGATTTCTACTTCGGGGTGGGTTTCGGGGACGGAGAAGCACGCCCGTACGGCGTTTCCCGAAACCAATTAGGGGGTACGCGCTGGTGTTACACTTTCTCTCTCTTGATTGACGGGGAGACGGAGTACCGCGATGCGTCCCTAAAAATGTGGCTGGATGAGGAGCTTATTGATAGTCTTTATTATGTGGACGGGGTGAATGCGTGGTGCGTGGCAGTGGGTAACCATATAGGGGAGTGCCGCTATTATTATGACTCCGAGATGCAAGAGTACATCAATGTCCCCTTCCTAACTCTCGGAAATAATGTGTTTTATAGTTATCTTTTTGTGGATGAAGACTCCAGCAACTACTCTATGGCTTTCGCTATGTGGAACAAGATAGGGCGTAATGGTGATTTGAACACCTTTGGCAAAGGCTGCATAAAAAACACCGCCGGAGATGAGGTATGTCAAAACACTTTCGCGGCATATTGCGAAAATAACACTTTCGGAAATGGGTGGTTTTCTTCGGATTTAGAGGGTATTAGTCGGCATTGTTCTTTCGGGCGTGCTTGTCGATACAATAAAATTCAATCCTCTGTGGAAGATGTAACCTTCGGGAATTCCATAAGCGATGTAACTCTTAAAAATTCTGGGCCGGCTACCATATACCGTGTTACCGTCAAGAGCGGGGTCTCAAGTGAAACACTGACATACGACAAAGCCACGGGTTATACAAATATTGAATGGACTTGGGGTATCAATTCAAGCGGGAATCTGACGATTTATTGCGAAGCGGACTAAAAAAGGAGGAGAATATTATGAAACTGAAAAATATTTTTGAATGGCTGGCGGCGTGCGGCACCGACAAGTGGCTGCACTTCATAGCGGGCGGACTTATCACGGCGTTGGTTGCGCTTATCCCGTGCCTTGCACTTTATGCGGTTCTGTTCGGAATCGCTGCGGGCGCGTTGAAAGAGTGCTGCGACAGGCTTTTCGGCTGGGGCACGGCGGAGATAGCCGACCTTGCGTTCACCGTTGCGGGGGCTCTCGTTGCGCAGGGCTTCGTGTGGCTTTATCTTGTAATTTACTAATCATTTCGGGGAGGAGCGGGATATGCTGAGCGAGTGGTTGAGTTTTTTCGGGACACTGATAACGGCGGGCGCGTTCGTTACCGTGTACCTTGTGGGGGAGAAGAAGACCTCCGCAGTGTTGGACAACGTGCAGAAGTCGAACGACCAGTGGCAGGAGCTGACGCGCACCCTCAAGGAGGACGTGGCGGCTCTGAAAGCGGAGGCGAGGGAAAAGGATGACCGTATTTCCTCCCTGTTCAAGGAGCAGTGCGTGCTGCGTGACCGGAACGACAAGCTGTCTTCGCAGGTCACTGCGTTGTCGATATACAGATGCCGGGACACTTCCTGCGTTAACCGCATCCCGCCGTTCGGGACAAAGCGGAGCGCCGATGAGGAAGCCACGGCGGTAGTGAGTGACAAATGAGGGGAGGACATACTATGGGAACAGTAAGCAAGAATTTCGACTTTTACGAGTTTGAGGCCACTGACCTCAAGCAGTACAAGGTGAAGAACACCATATCAAGCTCGGAGGTGCGTGACGCGATAAAGGCTCTGGTGGTGGAAGTGCTGCAGCCGTTGCGGGACATCTGGGGGAAGCCTCTGGCAATCAACTCCGGTTACAGGTGCGCGGAGCTGAACAAGGCGGT
>CAVKAQ010000002.1:0-100449 GCA_963654225.1 Butyricicoccaceae bacterium
CTTTTGACCGTGGTGGTTATCTCTATCATGGTAGAGTTCAAAGTTTGGCTGACGCTGCCCGTGAAGGCGGTCTTAAATTCTAATCGGGATTATGGCAAATACAAATGTTAAAAGAGTAAAGACATCTGATCTTGAACTTAAAGACAGACTTGTCTCAATTCAGAGGGTAACCAAAGTCACCAAGGGTGGTCGCCACTTCCGTTTCGCTGCGATTGTCGTAGTCGGAGATGAGAATGGTATTGTAGGTTATGGCCTTGGTAAGGCAAATGAAGTAACTGCGGCTATCCAGAAAGGTGTTGAGGATGCCAAGAAGAATCTTGTCAAGATTCCGATCATCAACACTACTATTCCTCACGAGCAGATCGCGAAGTTCGGCGGTGCTGAAGTATTTATGAAGCCGGCAGCTCCCGGTACCGGTGTAAAGGCCGGCGGTGCAATGCGTGCCGTATTCGAGTCTGCAGGTATCCAGAACGTCCTTGCCAAGTCAAAGGGTTCATCAAACCCTCACAACCTTGTAAAGGCTACAGTTGAGGCTCTTACAGAACTCAGAGATGCTTATACGGTTGCAGGTCTTCGTGGCGTTCCTATGAGTAAAGTGTTCAACGGTTAATTATAGGAGAGACGAAAATGGCAAAATATAAAATCACTCAGGTAATTAGCAAGAATGGCGAAAGCAAGAGACAGAAGGCTAACCTTCGTTGCCTCGGCATCCGCAAAATGCACCAGACCGTAGAGGTTGAGAAAAACCCTGTAACAACAGGAATGCTTAACAAAGTTCTTCATCTTGTAAAGGTTGAAGAAATCTAATTCGGAGGAACTACGATGAATTTACATAATCTGAAACCTGTTAAAGGTTCAACACACAATACTAAGAGAGTAGGCCGCGGACAGGGCTCCGGTAAAGGCGGCACTGCTACCCGTGGTACCAAGGGTGCTCAGGCACGCGCAGGTTACGAGCACAAGATTGGCTTCGAGGGTGGTCAGATGCCTATCCAGAGAAGACTTCCTAAATTCGGCTTCAATAATCCTACAAGGGTTGAGTACAAAGCTGTTAACCTTTCAGCTCTCCAGGCATTGTCAGAAAAGCTTGGCTCTTCAGTTATCACTGTCGATACATTGAAAGAGGCTGGAATCATCAAGCAGAATGAACTTGTTAAAGTCCTTGGCAACGGTGAGCTCACAGCAAAAGTTGAAGTGACAGCTGACGCATTCTCAAAATCAGCAGTTGCAAAGATTGAGGCTGCCGGCGGAAAAGCTACTAAGATCGAAAAATAATGAAGAAATTTATTGAGACATTCAAGAACATCTTCAAGATAGAGGAGTTACGCAAGAGAATCGTTTATACGCTTCTCTTGGTACTCGTTTATCGTTTGGGGTGTTTTGTTGTGATCCCAGGTATTGACGCTTCCGGTCTTGCGACCCTTCAGAACAATACTCAGGAAGGTCTTGTAGGCCTCTTGAATATGTTCTCAGGCGGTGCATTCGGAAATGCCTCTATCTTCGCACTCGGTGTGATGCCGTACATCTCGGCTTCCATCGTGATCCAGCTCCTCGGTATGTTCGTTCCATACTTCAAGAAATTGCAGATGGAAGGCGAGAGCGGCCGTAGGAAGATGAATCAGATCACCAGATATCTGACGGTCGTGATTCTTGCTATTCAGTGCCCTGCATATCTGGCTGCGATCCACAACCAGATCCCGGGACAGTCATTCGTTGCTGTTACGCAGCTTGGCTGGAGTAACTTCGCATTCAACTTTGTCTCAACAGTAGTTCTGCTTGCAGGTTCAATGTTCGTCATGTGGCTTGGTGAGCGCATTACGGATCGTGGTATCGGTAACGGTATTTCCCTTATCATCATGATCGGTATTGTCGCACGTCTGCCTTATGCGCTTGCTGCAGAAATCGGAGAGAAACTCACCACTACAAACGGTGGACTTCTTCTTCTGATTGTGGAACTTCTTGTTTTGTTCTTCGTATTTATCGCTGCCATTGCACTCGTGCAGGCAGTCAGAAGGATACCGGTTCAGTATGCAAAAAGAATTGTAGGCAACAAACAGTACGGCGGTGTACGCAACTATCTTCCTTTGAAGATCAATGCTGCCGGCGTTATGCCTATCATCTTTGCTCAGGCACTTATGCTTTTCCCTCTTCTTTTCTCAAACTGGGATGCAACTAGAGGACTTGCCGCCACATTGAGCAACTATACTGGATTCTGGTATAATTTTATCTTCGGACTTCTCGTCGTTATCTTCACATATTTCTACACTGCAGTCACGGTTCAGCCGAATATGATGGCAGAGCAGATGAAGCAGAACGGCGGATTCATACCTGGAGTGAAACCTGGAAAGAAGACTATGGAGTATATCGACGACGTTATGGACAAGGTAACGCTCCCTGGTTCTATTTTCTTGGCTATCATTGCGATTATGCCGGCATTTGCGATGCTTGCTGGTGTCAACAACCAGTTTGCAAGTTTCTACGGAGGTACATCTCTGTTGATTCTTGTGGGTGTTATTCTTGACACGCTTCAGCAGATTGAGGGATATCTCCTTATGCGTCACTATGACGGATTGATGAAAACAGGTCGTCTGAGTGGACGTTCTGGTATGTAATTCTTGATTAAGTTTATTGAAAGATGGTAACGCCTAAATCAGAAGAAGAGATTGAATTGCTTCGTGAGAACGGAATTCTGGTGTCTAAGACACTGGCGGAAGTCGGTAAAGCTGTGGCTCCTGGTGTGACAACTGCAGAGTTGAATAGGGTCGCTGAGACTTTTATCCGTGACAATGGTGCGATTCCGAGTTTTCTTGGATTTGAAGGTTTTCCAGCATCAATTTGCGCTTCGGTAAACGATGTTGTAGTCCACGGTTTTCCGTCAGACTATGTCCTCAAAGAGGGAGACATCGTATCTTGTGACATCGGAACTTTGTACAAGGGATACAACGGTGATTCCTGCTATACTTTTCCTGTAGGGGAAGTTGACGCGGAGACACGCAAACTCCTTGATGTGACAAAGGCTTCTCTGTTCAAGGGTATCGAGCAAGCAATTGACGGAAACAGAACAGGCGATATCGGATACGCGGTGCAGTCGTATGCTGAATCTTTCGGTTTCTCTGTTGTAAGAGAACTGGAAGGTCACGGAATCGGAAAAGAAATGCACGAGGCTCCGGGAGTTCCAAATTATGGAAGACGCGGACACGGTGCAAGACTGGTCGATGGAATGACAATTTGTATTGAGCCGATGATCAATGCTGGTAAGAAAGATGTGTATCTGGCTAGAAACGGTTGGGCGGTACACACAGCTGACCACAAGAACGCGGCGCATTACGAGCTTACGGTTGTTATCCGAAAAGGCAAGGCGGAGCTTCTTTCGACATTCGACTTTATCGAGAAAGATGGTAGCATTAAATTTTAAAGTGGTATTTTAAATGTCTAAACAAACAGCTATTGAGCAGGACGGGACGATAGTCGAGACTCTCCCTAACGCTATGTTTAAAGTAGAGCTGGAGAATGGTCACGTCATCCTTGCGCACATTTCGGGCAAGATGAGACAGAACTTCATCCACATACTGCTTGGTGACAAGGTTAGAGTTGAAATGTCGCCTTATGATTTAACGAAAGGAAGAATATCCTTCAGATACAAATAAAAAAATTCGCGATATGAAAGTAAAAACATCCATCAAAAAGCGCAGCGATGATTGCAAGATCGTGAGACGTAAAGGTCGCCTTTACGTAATCTGCAAGAAGAACCCTAAGTTCAAAATGCGCCAAGGATAATATTCAGTTGTGTAACTAATAAAGTAAAGATATTATGGCAAGAATAGCCGGTGTTGATTTACCAAACAACAAAAGGGGAGAGATAGGCCTTACCTACATCTTCGGTATCGGACGCTCTTCCGCAAGAAAAATCCTTGAGGAGTGCGGCATCGATTACGACACGAAGGTGAGCGAGTGGAATGACGACCAGATCGCCAAGATCCGTAGCCTCATTTCTTCAGAGTACAAGATCGAAGGTGAGCTTCGTTCTACAGTCCAGATGAACATCAAACGTCTTATGGACATTGGTTGCTACAGAGGAATTCGTCATCGTCTCGGACTCCCTGTCCGTGGCCAGAGCACCAAGAACAATGCCCGCACAAGAAAGGGTAAGAAGAAGACTGTTGCAAACAAGAAGAAAGCAACCAAATAAATCTTGATGAATTATGGCAAAGAAGACAACAACAGCAAAAAAGAGAGTTGTAAAAGTTGAAGCAACTGGTGAAGCACATATTTCATCAACCTTCAATAATGTGATCATTGCTCTCACAAACAACGTTGGCCAGGTTATCAGCTGGTCATCAGCTGGTAAGAGCGGCTTCAGAGGTTCCAAGAAGAACACTCCGTATGCAGCTCAGGTTGCAGCTGAGGATGCTGCAAAGACTGCATTTGATGCAGGCCTCCGCAAAGTAAAGGTCTATGTTAAAGGTCCTGGTGCCGGTCGTGAATCAGCAATCAGAACAATCAATCAGGCAGGTATCGAGGTTACTGAAATCGTTGACGTAACACCTATGCCGCACAATGGTTGCAGACCTAAAGGCCGTCGTAAAGTTTAATTTTAGTTTTTAATGATTAATTACTATGGCAAGATATACTGGACCAAGTACTAAGATAGCCCGTAAGTTCGGCGAGCCGATCTATGGAGCGGATAAAGATTTCGAAAAGAGAAATTACCCTCCGGGACAGCACGGCGCAGCCAGAAAGCGTGCAAGAAAGTCAACTGACTATGGTAATCAGTTGAAAGAGAAGCAGAAAGTAAAATATATGTACGGTGTCCTTGAAAGACAGTTCCGTAACACATACGAGAAAGCCTGCCGTATGGAAGGACAGAAAGGTGAGAACCTTATCGTTCTTCTCGAGTCAAGACTTGACAACCTCGTTTACCGTCTCGGAATTGCTCCTACAAGAGCAGCTGCAAGACAGATTGTACGTCACTGTCATATAACACTGAACGGTTCTGTCTGCAACATTCCTTCAGCACAGGTTAAAGCCGGTGATGTTATCGCAGTAAGGGAAAGATCAAAGAGTCTCGAGGTTATCCAGAACAGCGTAGCTTCCGCAAAGAAGTACTCTTGGCTGGAGTTCGACCCTAAGGCGCTTTCAGGTAAATTCCTTAATGTGCCAGTCAGGGCAGAAATTCCTGAGAACATCAACGAGCAGCTCATCGTCGACCTGTACTCTAAGTAATAGTAACACCTAAAAAGAAATAATATGGCAATCTTAGCATTTCAGAAACCGGACAAGGTGATAATGCTCGAAGGCACCGATACCGTAGGCCGTTTCGAGTTCAGGCCTCTTGAGCCTGGCTACGGTCAGACAATCGGCAACGCGCTTCGCCGCATCCTGTTATCTTCTCTGGAAGGTTTTGCTATCAGCTCGATAAAGATTTCTGGCGTTGACCAGGAGTTCGCCACTATTCCGGGCGTTATCGAGGGGATGCAGGACATCATCCTTAATCTTAAGCAGGTAAGGCTTAAGAGGATGGTAGAGTCTGTAGACTCAGAGGTGGCAAATATCACTATTAGCGGTAAGCAGGAGTTTACTGCGGAGGATATCTCCAAAGGATTGTCTTCTTTCAAGGTGCTCAATCCTGAATTGCATATTTGCACTCTGGAGCCTTCTGTAAAAATAGAGATGTCTCTTACTATCACCAAAGGACGCGGTTTCGTTCCTGCAGAGGAAGAAAGGGATGAGAATACACCGATCGGAACAATTCCGGTCGATGCTATCTACACTCCTATCCGCAAGGTCAATTGGACAGTTGAGAACTGGCGTGTCGAGCAGAAGACTGACTATGAGAAGCTCAATCTTGAAATTGTGACAGACGGATCAATTTCACCGAATGCTGCTCTTCAGGATGCTGCAAACATCCTTATCTATCATTTCAAGCTCTTTACAGATGACAAGAAACTCGCTCTTGAGAGTGCAGTTGTTCCTAATTCAAAAGAACTTGATGAGGAATCTCTCCGTATGAGACATCTTCTTCTCAACAAGCTTTCAGATCTCGGACTTTCAGTCAGAGCATACAACTGCTTGAAGGCTGCCGAGATTGACACTCTCGCCGATCTTGTATCTTACTCAAGACCGGAGTTGATGAAATTCCGTAATTTCGGAAGGAAATCACTCAATGAGATTGATCAGATGCTTGATAAGATGAAGCTCACATTCGGTATGGATGTTACCAAGTACAATATTGAACCTAAGAAAAAGAATAACGCATAATCATGAGGCATAATAAAGCAATCAATCATCTTGGTCGCAAGAGTGGTCACCGCAAAGCCCTCCTTTCCAACTTGGCGAATTCTCTTATTCTTCACAAGAGAATCACTACTACCGTTGCTAAGGCAAAAGCCCTCAAGTCATACCTTGAGCCGCTCGTAACCAAGTCAAAAGACGACTCAACACATTCTCGCCGTGTCGTTTTCAGCTACCTTAAGGACAAGACTGCTGTTGCAGAGCTTTTCCGTACCATTGCCCCTAAGATCGCTGACCGTCCAGGTGGATACCTTCGCGTACTCCACGTCGGTTTCAGACAGGGTGATGGCGCTGAGATGGCTCTTGTAGAGTTCGTTGATTTCAACGAGGCCGCTCTCGAGTCTAAGAAAGAGGCTAAAAAGACAACACGTCGTAGCCGTGCGAAAAAAGTTGAGGCACCGGTCGCTGAAGCACCTGTAGAGGAGGCTAAGGCTGCTGAGGAAGCTCCAAAGGCTGAATAATAAGTCTATAGAATAACTTTATAAGAGAGGTTGATTGGATTTAGTCGACCTCTCTTTGCTATTCCTCAAGGTGTTGTGATTCTTTATGAAACATTATGGCGGGGTAAAGTTTCGGAATGATTTTATTTCCTTTTCGGATAATCTTCTTAAGAATTTCAATGTAATTATTTGATATTCTTGAAAATTAACAGTAAATTGCACTGTTTAATATATTGCAATCGTTTTAAGGAGGTTTTGTCGCATGAAGAGAATTACTATTCGTGATGTTGCCAGAGAGGCTAAAGTCTCGGTTACTCTAGTTTCGTTCGTAATGAATGCTAAGAGAGACAAAGACGGCAACCTTGACTGTCCGGTCAATGCCGATACAGCTAAACGTGTCCTCCAGGTAGCCCAGAAACTGGGTTATAGAAGAAATTTTGCAGCGGCTTCCCTTCGAAGCGGAAAGTCGAATTCCATCGCAGTGATTCCTAATGACATCTCTAACAAGTTCTTTGCTGGAATTTCAAGATGTATAGAGGATAAGGCGAAGAGTTACGGATACACAGTGTTCTTTGCAAGTTCTGACGAGAGCGCGGACAGGCTTGACAGCGTGATGGACGCAGTGCTCGCTCACAATATTGACGGCGTGATTGTCGCTCCTTGTGCAGGCGGTGACGCGGCTATCAAAAAAGCCACAGATGCTGGCGTTCCGGTAGTGCTTCTTGACAGAGATGTTGACAGTTTCGAAGGAGTCGGAAAGGTGCTTCTTGATGATGTTGAAGCCGGAAAGATGGCTACTGAATTGTTCTTGAGCCACGGTTATACCAAGATAGAGATGATTTCATATTCCCTCGGCATTTCCAGTCTCGAAGAAAGGGAGTCCGGTTACAGACAGGCTATGATGGATCACGACGTTTATGATAATGTAGCCGTACATTATACATCTTATGCCAATGCGGCCACAGACGTTCCTTCAATAATTAAGGATGCTGTTTCGAGAGGCGTTCAGGCATTGTTCCTGCCGACATATTCTTTGTCAGCTTTGGCATTGATGACAATGCGCGACCTTAATCTTAGGACCCCGGATGATTTGGCTGTCATAGGATTTGACGTCAGCGACATCTATCAGTTGTATTCAACGTCTGTTACGCATATCGTGCAGCCGCTCAAGCAGCTTGGCGAGAAGTCTGTTGATTTGCTCGTGAATATGATTCACGGCAAGCCGGCTGAAAAGGTTGTCCTGAAGCCTGAGATGATCGAAGGCAAATCAACTGATGCCAAGGAGTAGAGCTTACTGATATAAATAGAGAGGATGACTGCGTGTCATCCTCTTCTTTATTTTTACCTGAGAGTGCTGCCTCTTCTTGAAACTCAGGTAAGCCGATTTAATCCATTTTCTATTCTGTCCCCTTCTTGATGATATTGCGGGCGAGAGTGTTGGAACAGAGAAATTCCGTCAATTCATTGCAGTCTGAATGTAGAATGGAATGTCTGTCGCCAGTCCAGATTATCTCTCCTTCGTGCAGGAATCCGATATTGTCACCAATCTCCAATATGGAATTCATATCGTGAGTGTTCATAATGGTGGTGATGCCCAGTTCTTTGGTGAGAGAGCTGATAAGCTGGTCTATGACAATGGATGTCTGAGGGTCAAGTCCTGAATTAGGCTCGTCGCAGAACAGGTATGATGGATTCAATGCGATTGCACGCGCGATGCCGACACGTTTCTGCATTCCTCCTGAAAGTTCGTCAGGATACTTGTTCTCGGAATCTTTGACGTTGACCTTGTCCAGAAGATAGCGTGCGCGTTCCTTTTTCTCCGTTTCAGACCAGTCGGTAAGGAAATCCATAGGGAACATTACATTGCCGAGTACTGTGCGGAAGTCGAACAGTGCGCTGCCCTGGAAAAGTATGCCGATCTTCTGATGCAGAAGTTTTTTCTCGGCAGACGACATCTTGGTAAATTCTTCATCGTTGTACCAGATTTCGCCTCCGTCCGGTTTGATAAGCCCTATAAGCATATTCAGCAGCACGGTCTTTCCGGAACCGCTTGCTCCGATAAGCATATTGCACTTTCCGGGCTGAAAAGTCATCGACACATCCCTCAGGACAGTCTTTTCACCAAAACTCTTGTGCAGATTCTTGACTGTTATCATATCTTATCGGTTTTAATACAGCAGCAGCTGGGTGATTATCAAGTCGGACATAAGTATCAGAATGCTGGCAGCCACGATCGCCTTGGTGCTGGAGCGTCCGACTCCCAGGGAACCGTCCTTGGCGTAGTAGCCGTGATATGCTGACACAGAAGATATTATGAAGCAGAACACCATTGTCTTGATGCAGCTGTAAACCATAAAATAACTGTTGAAGCAGTACTTTATGCCGGTAAAGTATTTCCCTGTGGGGATTATGCCGGTAAACCATACTATGAGTCCGCCGCCGACCAGTCCGAGTATGAAACTGAGAAGGGTGAGAATCGGACTGCACAAGGTTGTGGCCAAGATTTTAGGGCGGGCGACAAAGGATGCGCTGTTGATGCCCATCATATCGATAGCGTCAAGCTGTTGGCTTATGCGCATGCTTCCGATTTCGGATGCTATGCTGGAGCCCATTTTCCCGGCAAGAATCAGAGCGACCATAGTCGAACTGAATTCCAGAATCATACTTTCCCTTACCATATATCCGATAAGCATCCTGTCAAGGAAAGGATTTTCCATATTGGAAGCTGTCTGAATGACCAGCACGCCACCCATAAACAATGAGATGACTCCTACTATTATGATTGAAGACATTATCAGCTTGTCCACTTCGATTATGAACTGCTTTCTGATCATCTTTCTGTTCTCCGGTTTGCGGAAAACCTGACGAAGGAATAATGTATAGTGTCCTATCGAGTAAAAGAAAGGTGTTTTCATATAAGGGCTTTACCAATTTCTGCAAATTTACACCACTTTTTGATGATTCTTAAATAAAACCACTGATGTATTTGCGAAATTTCCGAAAAACCGTTGATTATGCTGATTGATATTCATTGCGCCAAATGTATTGGTATTCAGGCTGTTCCTGTAACAGTAGAGGTGGATGTAAATTCCGGTATCGGGATACATCTTGTAGGTCTTGCGGACATTGCCGTGAAAGAGAGTCTTCTCCGCACGATGACTGCATTGCAATATATAGGCTTCCGTATTCCGGGGAAGAAAATTGTGATAAATCTGGCGCCTGCCGATGTCAGGAAAAACGGAAGCGGATATGACTTGCCCATAGCCTTGGGGATAATTGCGGCTTCCGGGCAGAGCGAACTGCCGCTGCTGAGTAGATATATGATAATGGGGGAGCTTGGTCTGGATGCTTCAGTACGTCCCATACAAGGAGCTCTGCCGATAGCGGAATTCGCTGCGGAACAAGGGCTTGAAGGGTGTATATTCCCTGCTGAATCCGCATTGGAGGCTGCGGACATAAGCGGAATCAAGGTCTTCGGCGTCAAGAATCTCGAAGATGTGATAAACATTCTCGAGAATAATATCGGTTCTGACGAGTTGCTTGTGACCGAGAGAAAAATGATGGTGCAGCAGACCTCCGGCACGGAAAATAATCGGGATTATATGGATTTTGCAGATATAGTGGGGCAGGAGAGTGCCAAGAGAGGACTTGAAATCGCGGCATCAGGAGGCCATAACGCCATAATGATAGGTCCTCCGGGCTCGGGGAAAACGTCACTGGCAAAAGCGCTGATAGGCATTCTGCCACCTATGCAGTTGGAAGAGTCGATAATAACGAGCAAAATCTATTCTGTGGCAGGTCTGAGGAAGTCCAATTACGGTCTGATGAAAGAGAGACCGTTCAGAGCTCCGCATTACAGTGCTTCGTTGGCGGCGATGATCGGCGGGGGCAACGGTGATTGCATTATGCCGGGAGAAGTGTCGCTCGCGGAGAACGGGGTGCTGTTTCTGGATGAGTTTGCGCAAATGCCCAGATCGGTGACGGAGGCTATGCGCAGTCCGCTGGAGGACAGGACTGTGGTGATTTCAAGACTGCGTTCCAAAGTGGAATTTCCTGCATCGTTTATGCTTGTGGCAGCCTCAAATCCCTGTCCGTGCGGCTACTACGGAGTGCGGGGCAGATGTTCTTGCACACCTGCGCAACGCCAGTCCTATATGGGAAAACTTTCAGGCCCGATAATGGACAGGATAGACATTCAGCTGTCTTTGCAGCCAGTGCCACCTGAGAATCTGGTCCATAGAGTGAAAGGTGAATCGAGTGAGGTTGTAGCAAAGCGCGTGGAGGCCGCAAGACAGATTCAGAAAATGCGATTCGGCAACTGTGGCGTGAATACTAATGCCGAGATGTCAAGTGAGATGATAGGAAAATTCTGCAGGTTGTCGGATGAATGCGCCGGACTGATGGAAAGGATAGCTATAAACACCGGGCTGTCGGCCAGAGCGTTTTCAAGGGTTTTAAAATTGGCGAGGACGATAGCCGATATGGAAGTGGCGGATGAGATTCAGCCCAAACACATTCTGGAAGCGGTCAATTACAGATTTTTGGATAAATGACAGAAATTTTCAAAAAAATTAAATCGATACTTTAGCATATTCTGCTTTTTGGTTGTCTTACCTATATAAAACATTTTTATAAACCATGAGGATTAATTTAATAACTAAGACTTTTTTGGCCTTCTCTCTGCTGTGCGGCGCGCTGGCGTGCCAGAAGCAGAATGAGTCAGAAGTTCATGACACAGTAGTCATAATCACTCAATTATCGGCTAAGACTCCGGCTACGGTTGTTGCCGGCGGCTCTGATAATATCACAATCAGCGCGACCTGTGGCTGGTCTTTGCAGTGTGAGGATTGGTTTACCATCGAACCGGCTTCCGGCGAGAGGGGTATAAGTGAATCCACTATCACGACACAGCCTAACACTACAGGTGCTGCCAGAGTCGGTACAATCCGTCTGAAAGCGGGCAGTTATTCCAGCACATATACGTTTACGCAGGCCGGTGAATAATGAATCTGGGAGACTATAGGCGTATTCTTGATTTCTTTTTCAGTGAAGTCGAGGTTTCGGAGGACCTCAAGCGCAGGTTTTCCGATTGGCTTCGTGTTCACGGAGAAGAACCGAAGGTAAAGGAACTGCTTGAAGAATATTGGCTGGAGGCGTCTTCAATGTCCTCCGAGTTCGATATATCGGCAGGTCTGGAAAGGTTGATGTCGGAAGTGAGTCCCGCAGATAACCACGAAACTGCGGATAATCACGGGGCAGGATGTGTCGAATCCGTTGCTTCGAAATCCGGTTCAAACACTCGGGCCGAAATTCAGCGAGAGAAAAGAGAGCAGGAGGTGCATTCATCCGTGAAGAACGTTGCGTCGTTCTTCTCCTCAAAAGCAGTCCGTTTCTGCATTGGAACAGTTGCATCTGCCGTGTTGTTCTTTGCCGGTGCTTTGGCATCAAGGATTATGATGAAGCCGGAAAAGGAAACCGTCCTGATGGCTTCATCGGAAAGCATCAGTTCATATAGGCTTCCTGACGGCACAAAAGTGTGGCTGAACAAGGACAGCTGGCTGAAATATGACCAGGATTTCGACAATAGGACGAGGAAGGTCGTAATCGACGGCGAGGGCTATTTTGAGGTCACCAAAGATGCGAAGAAGCCTTTTATCGTCGAGATGCCGACCGGACAGAAAGTCAAAGTGCTGGGCACTACATTCAACGTATGCAGTTATAGTCAGGAAAACTATACTGAGGTGGTGCTGTGCTCCGGCTCTGTCCAGATTTCCGATGACGAAGACAAACAACTGATAACGCTGGTGCCGAATCAGAAATTCTGTTGGAACGGAGAATCTGTAGAGATTTCAGACGTGAATGCGGGAGACTGTTACAGATGGTATGAGCGTAAACTTGTGTTTGACAATGTTATGCTCAAAGATATTTTGGAAAATCTTTCGCACCGATGCCACATCAAGATTGAATGCCGGTCTAACAAACTTGCGCAGAAACGTATGTCTCTTACGGTAAGAGATGAACCGATAAATGAGATTCTGGACGTTCTCTCGATACTTCTCCCTGCAGAATGGGCGTTGCAAGGCGACCAGATCATAATAGATAACAAAACCAAAAAGCATTAATAATGAAAGGAAACTCTAACATTCTTCCTTCATTCATAAGAGTATTGTTGTGCTTCGCGTGTGCGTTGTGCCTTACGGCAAATATCCACGCACAGGACAGGAATGCGACCGTGAATGTCAAGGATGTGACAGTCAAGGAACTCCTGAAAGCGATAGAGTCAGGAAGTTCCTACACGTTTGCTTATGTTGACACGGATATCGATCTGTCAAAGACGGTGTCGGTGTCGGCAAGCAATGAGAGCATTGAAACCATTATAAAAAAAGTCCTTCCCGGTGTCAATGTCGAATTCAAAGGACAGAAAATACTGCTGAACAAAGCTCCTCAGCAAGCTAAGCCGGCTCAACAGACCTCGAAACAGGTCGCCCAGAGAGTGGTGACAGGTAGAGTCCTCGACAAGAGCGGCCAACCGGTAATCGGTGCTATGGTCATAGAAAAAGGCACCCAGAACGGAGCGGCTGTAGATCTGGACGGAAACTATCAGTTGAAAGTAAAAGGAAGCAATGTCGTTCTCGAGGTTTCGCTCATCGGCTACAACACAGCTACGGCTACATTGGCTGATGACCAGACAAAAGCCGATTTCGTAATTGAGGAAGAAGCCATAAAGCTTGACGATGTTGTGGTCATCGGATACGGTGTACAGAACAAACGTGACGTGACTACATCAATCGCTTCAATCAAGGCTGAAGATTTCGCCAATACTCCGACAACAGACTTCCGTGAGTCAATGGCGGCAAAGATGCCTGGTGTTCAGGTTCTTAGCCTTGGCGGTCAGCCGGATGGCAACGTTACCGTGCGCGTCAGAGGTATTCAATCCGCGACTGCCGGAAATGATCCTCTCTATGTGATTGACGGTGTGCCTTGCGATTCAAGAGCATTCGCCAACCTGGACGGAAATGATATCGAGAGCCTTGAGGTTCTCAAGGATGCTTCCGCAGCCGCAATTTACGGTTCAAGAGGTTCCTGCGGTGTCATTCTCGTAACCACAAAGCGCGGTTCAGGCGAAAAGCCTGTGATTTCTTATGACGGACAGTTCAGTGTTTCCAACGTTTCCAAGAAAATAGATATGCTCAACGCTTATGAATTTGCGGAAATGTTCAAGGAATCGCGTGACGGCTCCTATCTGTTCAGCGAACCGACAGGCTCCATAGGTGATGCGTATGCTTCACGTCCGGAGACATATCACCGTGTAAATCCGCTCATTACAGCATATCTGCAGGACAAGACCGGCACATTGACCGATACAGACTGGCAGGATGCTATCTTCCGCACGGCGCTCTCACATAAACATTCATTGAGCGTTTCTGCGAGAACGAAGAACTACAATTATTACATCGGAGCAAACTATCTGTACCGCGAAGGAACTGTAATCGGCTCTGATTTCGAGAGATACGGTGTCAGGGCAAACCTTGACGGAAAGAGAAACAAACTCAAATACGGTCTGAGCTTCTCTCCTTCATATTCCAAGACAAACTATGTGAACACCGATTCTCAGTACGGAAGTGACGGCGTCATCGCGTCTGCATTGATGGCTCCTCCTATTTTCCCTGTCTATAATGAGGACGGTTCCTACAACTGGGATATGAACGGACTCTTGAAGAAGGATTGGAATACCCAGACAAATGAGGTTCTCAACCCGGTTGCGCTCGCACTTGAAATCGATGACGTAAGAGAAAAACTCAACCTTGTAGGAAACGTATATGCTTCTTACGAATTCATTAAAGGACTTGAGTACAAATTCTCGATGGGAGGTGACTACTATTCTTACATCAGAAATTACTACCGTCCTTCGACGATTCCTCTCAAGGGTGTGAAATATTACGATGCCGCATCACAGCCGACTGCGGCGAACTACACGAACTCTTATTTCCACTGGAACATATCCAACCAGATATCTTTCAACAGGAAGTTCGGAGAGCATTCCATCAATGCTGTTGCCGCTTATGAAGCTGAAAAACAGTCTATTCAGACTTCTCAGATCAAGGGTACTGGAGTAGTTGGAGACGACAAGATCCGCACTACAAAGGGCAAGACGATTTCTATTGACGACACCTACAACAACAAGTACGCATATACATTCGCATCTTGGCTTGTCAGGGCTCAGTATTCATACAAAGGCCGTTATATGGCTTCCGCATCCATTCGAGGTGACGGTTCTTCAAGATTCGCTCCTGACACGAGATGGGGTTATTTCCCTGCAGCTTCATTGGGCTGGCGTATCAGCGACGAGAACTTTATGAGCAATGCCAAATGGCTGAACGATATGAAATTGCGTGTCAGCGTAGGTCAGACCGGTAATGCTCAGATCGGCAACTCCGAGTATCTCGCATTGTACGGAACTTCAACTACAGACCTCGGCAACGGAGTTGTAAACTCGGTATATCCAAGCCAGATTGCCAACAACGGTCTCGGTTGGGAGAAGAATACACAGGTCAACGCCGGTTTCGACGCTTCCCTTTGGAACGGTCTCCTGGGCGTAAACGCTGACTTCTACTATTCCAAGACTACGGATATGCTCTTCGATGTGCCTGTTTCGTCAGTATCAGGTCTTACGACGTCAAATCTGAATATCGGTTCAATGCAGAACAAGGGTGTCGAGATTACATTGACCTCGCATAAGACATTCGGTGATTTCAATATGGATCTCAGCGCAAACTGGTCATTGAACAGAAACAAGGTGCTTTCACTCGGAGACGAGGATGCTCCTATCATCAAGGAATCATCTTATGCCGGCGCTTACTACATTACCAAGGTCGGACAGCCTGTAGGATGCTATTATCTTCTGGTTCAGGACGGAATCTTCCACAATCAGGAAGAACTTGACTCATACCCTCACTTTGATACCGCAACAGTAGGTGACTTCCGCTTTGTGGATGCTGACGGTGACGGCGTGATGGAGAAGGATGACGACCGCGTGATTGTCGGTAACTATATGCCTGATTTCTATTACGGATTCAGCGTGCAGCTGGGCTGGAAAGGTCTTGATCTTGCCGCAAATTTCCAGGGAGTTTACGGAAACGAGATTCTCAACCTTGAGAGACGTTATCTTCTCAATATGGAGGCTTCTTCGAATATGATGAAGGAATCGCTGAAGAGATTTCCTTACGGCAATCTCAACAGAGCTACACGTAAATCATCCGGAAATAACGGAGCCTGCACGTCTACATTCCATCTGGAAGACGGCTCTTACCTGAGGCTTCAGAATCTGTCCTTGGGCTGGACAATGCCTTCAAGATGGTTCCATAAGACGGGCATTTCCAAGATGAGAGTTTATCTCCAGGGAAGCAATCTCTTCACCTTGACACATTACACCGGCTACAACCCGGAGGTTAACAAGAGGTCATCTGATGCCCTCAGACCAGGTGAGGACTACTGTTCTTACCCTCTTTCAAGAACATTCAGCATCGGCGTGAACTTTAATCTGTAATTGTATATGAACAATATAACGAAAATTGCATTGTCCGGTCTTGCTCTGCTGTGTTTCGCGTCTTGCGGAGACTCATTTTTCGAGCAGTATCCGGCAAACAGTATAACTGAAGGCAATCATTTCAAAACTGATGATGATTTCAATCAGGGTGTAATCGGTTGCTATCAGAAACTTAAGACTCAGATGGGTTTCTTCCTTACTGAACTGGCATATAGGGGAGACGAGTGCCTTCTGGAGTCAATGGCTGTGTCCACACAGGACAGATATGACTTGGACCATTTCCAGGAAACATCGAACAACGGTATTCTCAGTGACATCTGGAATGCGTGGTATAACGGAATTTACAGGTGCAACGATGTCCTCGGACATCTCAGCGGAAAGAACATCGCAAATGCGGACAAATATCGCGGTGAGCTCCTGTTTATGCGCTCCTGGTGGTATTTCAACCTCTATAGGGTATTCGGTACCGTGCCTGTTACGACGACTGTCGTGAAGCCTGCCGAGGCCAAGAATATCGCAAGGTGCTCTGACGACGATATGTACAACAGGCTTGTCGATGATCTTGAGAATTCAATTTCATTGCTCCCGGAGAAGAGGTCTGCCGAGAAGGCGCGTGTTACCAAGATTGCGGCGCAGACTCTGCTCGCAAAGGTATATCTGACATTCGGCAAATATGCTGAGGCTCAGACGGTGCTCGAAGCGGCGATGACTGATACCGGTTATGGTATGCTTTCAACGACTGCGGCTGCGTTCAACGTCGAGAACAAGATGAGCAAGGAGATCATATTCGCTTTGTATTACAACAAGAGCAATGACAATGGTCACGGCTATTGGTATAGTTCATCAACGTCAGTGCTTGCGGATATCAAGAATCCTACTGAAGTGTTCAAGGCTATCTATCCGGAAGCCGACAACCGTCTTCCTATGATCAGCACTTACACGAAGATTTCATCAAGTCTCTATGCGCTCAACAAGTGGATGGATACGTATGATGCTACATACACGACTCAGGTAGGAAATGATTTTCCACTGTTGAGATATGCGGATGTATATCTGATGTATGCAGAGGCACTTGGCCAGCAGGGAAAGCTTGACGAAGCGTTGAATTATCTCAACAAGACCCGCGTGCGTGCCGGGCTGGCTGAACTGACTTCAGCGGAGGTCGCTGACAAGGCTACATTTGTTCAGGAACTTGCAGATGAGAGAGCCCGTGAGTTCGCTTTGGAAGGACATCGCTGGTTTGACCTCGTAAGGCTCGGACTCGCTGTGGATTATATGAAAAAACTCGGATATTCGGTTGATTCTCATAATCTTATATGCCCTATTCCTCAGAGCCAGATCGAGATAGTCAACAACAGCTCAATTCTCTGGCAGAATCCGGGATATTAGTATTGACCTGTCATACAGATAATCAAAACAATTCGAAAAGTAATGAAAAAGTTATTATACAGTATATTGGCTATCGGTTTCTGCGCCGCGATGAATTCCTGCTGGCAGGAGGACATCCCGGAAGCAGGCGCCGCGCGCCATCAGGTAACGGAACTCAAAGGTGTACCTGGTGATGAGGAGGCTCAGCTGACTTGGACAATGCCTGAGAACTGGGAACCGACAGATTATATCGTCTCCTATACGACGACATCCGAACAGTCATTCAGGACTGGCGGTAAAAAGGAATTCTTGGCGACCGAACTTACGAACGGCTCAAACTACGTGTTCAGCGTTCAGGCAGTTTACGGCAAATTGATTTCCAATGCGGTTACTGTTTCCGTAAAGCCTTCAACTTCACGTTTCCCTGTAACGGATCTGGACGGAGACGGCAGCGACAGTATGGTTACACTCTCCTGGACTCGTCCTGCTACGACAGTGCTCTCTTATACCTTGACCTGGTTTATGGAAGGCGCCGAGGCTGACGTCCAGACTGTTGAAATCGATGCTGAAAAAGAAAGCTACGAGGTTACAGACTTGACAAACGATGTCAACTACACTTTCACTCTCGTAGCGAACTATGCGAAAGGGGCATCGGAACCGGCTACAATCAAGGCTATGCCTACATTGGCTATCCCGTATATTCTTGACAGGACCACTGCTGCGGTTAACCAGCCTATCACATTCAAGTTCAATACGGAAGGCTATCCTGGTGCAACGGATGTCAAATGGACATTCCCTGACGGTGCGGTCATAAGCGGTGAAGAGGTCGCTTACGGAATAAACGCGACCGGAACTCAGAAAGTCACATTGAGTGCGGTGATCAAAGGCAAGACCAAGACTTGGACACTTGAGGTGGTTATCCGTGACTATGTGGTCAACTTCAACGAGTGGGAACAATTAGGAACGAACTACGAGGGATTCAAGGGAAGCTGCCCTGTATTCTCACCGGACGGGAAGACAGTGTACGACATCACATTTAACAAGAAGACAGTTCTATATGCGATAGACGTGATTACAGGTACCCTCAAGTGGAAATATGTGCCTGAGACAGATATGGGTTCTTATAACCCGCTTACCGTGAATCCTGTTACGGGTGATGTTTACTTCGGTACGACTTCCGCATCCAATTTCTTCGCAGTAACTTCCGCAGGAGAACTTAAATGGCAGTTCAAGGGCGCCGGTTCAATGAAGAGTACGGCCCCTGCTGTCAATGCGGCCGGTACTGTAGTTTATATCGGTGACGCTGCCGGAAATATCTTCGCCCTTGATGCTTCAACCGGAACTCAACTCTGGTCTTATGCCTCGGGTTCAGCTACGGCCGCTCTTCTTGTGAACGGTTCTGAACTTGTTGTCGGTGCGGGCAACGGAACTGTAGTGTTCTTGAATACTGCGGATGGAAGTGAAGTTGCGAGGTTGGCTCTCGGTGCAAATATGACAGACATATCAGGTTTTGCGGTAGCTGCCGACAAGACAACTGTCTATGCTCCTTGCAAAACAAATATGGCTGCGTTCGACCTTAAGACTCACGCGGTTACCATTGAGGCTAAAGCAGTGGCCGGAAATAATCTATACGAACCGGTCGTTGCGCCTAACGGTTCAATCTTCGTCTGCGGAAAGGATAATACTATGTATTGTCTCGACAAAGATCTGAATGTGAAATGGAGCAAGCTGCATACCGACGCCAAGGGTGCTGTAACCAATGCGTTCAACTACTCACGTCCTTGCGTAGATACCGAGAATAATTTCTATGTAACTTCCGGTCAGAACTCAAATACTACATATATCCTGTCAGCCGACGGAGATGTAAAGCAGACCTGGACATACGAATCGTCAGATCTTAACCAGAAGCAGATGGGTGGAAACAACTACCTGGACGGTGTGCTGTATTCCGCATTCATCGGAAGTGCATCCAAAAACGGAGTTCTTCTCGGCAGATATGTCGGAGGTCAGAGAGCTTCAAGTTGGAGTACACACGGCGGTGATATCTGCGGCTCTTGCTGCATTAAATAAATACGATTGGGTGATCCTATGGGATTCATAGGGTCATCCTTTCATTAAAACTTTAGAAATGAATAAGATTAAGATATTTTCGATAGCTCTGTCATTGTTTGCGCTTCCGTCTGTTGTGGCCTGCTCGGAAGACGATGACAGCAAGGTTCAGAATCTTGCGTCGAAGACAACGATTACTCTTGGAAGCTATTATCAGAAGGCTGCAGACTACAAGACAGTCGGCAAGGCTGTCACCCCCTCGTGGACAAATGACGACAAGGGCGCGATTGCATTGGAATCCGACGGACAGCTGCGCAAGGCTTACGCGTCTCCAATCCTTCCGGGAAGCGCTTCATCGCTGTTTATGTTCAACATAATGGCGTCACGTCAGGAAACCCACGTCATAAGCTGGTATCCTTCAGACGCTGAAGTGTCATTGTCCGGAACGAATGTCTGTTACAATATTCCGACATCGCAGACCGGGGATGAAGTGCCTGTTATGTTCGACTACGAGATGGCTAAGGTGAACGCCTATTCGGGAGTTCAGTTCAAGCTTACTCCGGGAGGCTGTATGCTGTTTGTAAACGTTGCGATGGGCGATTATGACATAGCGTCGTTGAAATTGACCGCAACAGGAAATGAGAAGATTGCCGGAGACGTGACATATTGCTTTGTGGATGATTCGTATGAAGCTACATCGTCTTCTGTGACAGTATCATTCGCTGAGCCTGTAAGTTGCAGGTCAAATGAGGTTTATATCCCTGTATATTGTGCTCCTTGCACCTTGTCTAAAGGTGTTACGGTCGAGATTACAACTTCTACTGGACAGACTCTCACGTCTTCTGTATCAGACGAGATTGAACTCGCTGCAGGTTCGACGGCTTGTACTTCAAAGGTTGCCGGGAATGAATCTACCGAGCTTGTGTTCTGCGGTGACAACCACGTCTTTGTGATCAACGCAAGCATCATCAAGGATTCATACAAGGAAAGCATCGTATGGTCCTGGGATGCCACTTCCGCGGCCTCTACTCTTGGTCTTGCGGCAAGCAAATGCGACCATCTTGACGAGTGCAAGTTCGTTGACAACGGGACAAAATTGTTGCTTACAAGTTCTTACGGATGGTGTATTCTTATGGATTACGCTACTTCCAAGATTCTGTTCTATACAACTCAGACGCCTAATGCGCACTCTGCAGAATATATCCCGGGAGGCTACATAGCAGTCGCTACATCTACAGGTTCTACCGACAATCACAATAAGGTTCAGCTCTATAGCGTGGACAAGTCGGAGCACCAGTTGGCAAGCGCGGACCTGTACTCCGGTCACGGCGTAGTGTGGGATTACAAGCGGAACCTCCTTTATGCCGCAGGCGGTAATCTTATCAAAGTGTTCGAGGTCTCCGGACTCGGTACGGACAATGTCGAGTTGAAATTGAAGAAATCCATAACCACGCCGAAAAGCGGTCTTCACGATTTGAACCGCGTGGATGACAATACTTTAAGCGTTGCCGGCGATCACGCTTATCTGTTCAATGTCGAGACGGAGCAGTTTACCGAGATGGCGCTTTTCTCTTCTTCTTCGGCTCTGAAATCGTTGAACTACAATGCTGGAACCGGTGAGTTGTGGTACACAGACGCCACTGTGCCGGAGGGCGACGAGAGCTGGTCTTCACACAAGATCCGCTACAGTGCAGACAAAGATGCCTCTGCGCCTTCACGTATAATCAACGTTGACATTGATATGTACAAGGTTCGCGTCAAGAACTGGTAAGGAATCTGATTCAGATTGTCTATTTTTGCTACGGATATGCAAGAAGAAGACCGACAATTGATAACGAAAATAGCAGATGGGGATGTCAAGTCTCTTGGCATCCTCTATGTGCTATATTCTGCCCGTATCCGGAACTTCGCCTATAGTCTCCTTCAGAATGTGACTGAAGCTGAGGATGTCACTCACGATCTTTTCCTGAAGATATGGACTTCCCGAGAAAGTCTGAGGAGCATAGAATCGTTGAAATCCTATCTTTTCAGTATGACTCACAATGCGGTGATGAACATAATCAAACGCCGGGATTTGAGCGACAGATACCTGAAGTCGTCAGCTCAAGGTCAGTCGGAGCTTTATGAACCGGCTTCCGAACTTGACACGGCCGAACTTGTCAGGAATATCGATTCTGCGCTGGAGCAGATGTCCCTGCTACGGAAAACTATATTCCGGATGCACCGGAATGAGCATAAAACCTATCAGGAGATAGCTGATATTCTGATGATTAGCCCTAAGACGGTCCAATATCACATATCGTGCGCTTTGGCCGAACTTCGCAAGCTGGTCTGAAAGTTCTCTGAATCTCCCTGCAGACCTGTCCCAATGTGCTGATGTCAAAAAATGAAGTAGGAGAGTCACTTAAAATTGACGTTGTCAGACTGAATTTGTAAATTTGTGGCTTGACCAAACAAGTTACATAATGAAACACTTTACATTGCCTAAAGAAGGCGGTCTTATAGAGGAAGCGATTCCTTCAGATGTTCTGCACAGCTACGAAAGAATCAGAACAGAGGTATATGACCAGTCCTCTGACGCAAGCGAGGAAATCGCGAATATCATAGTCAACGCAGTCAATTCCTGCAAAGACAGAAAATTCAAGTTGGGACTTTCTACGGGAACTACTCCTACATCTCTTTACAGGAGATTGGCGAGGAAATACGAAGAAGGTCTTGTTTCGTTCAGCAATGTCGAGATTTTCTCCATCGATGAATATTATCCTTACGGCAAGGGCGAGCCTCAGAGCCGCAACAGCATTCTTCATTCTTCATTACTGGATGCTGTGGATGTCAAGGAGGAGAATGTGCATATTCCTGACGGCAGCGTTCCGCAGGACAAGGTTTCCGAGTATTGCGAGGAATATGACAGAATGATGCGTGGACTTGATTTGCTCGTAATCGGTATGGGTGAAGCGGCGCAGATAGGTTTCAATGAGGCCGGAACTTCATTCAAGAGCAAGACAAGGACAGTGCTGCTGTCTTATCAGTCAAGAAAACGTCAGGGCAAGAACTTCAACGGAGATTTCAAACATACACCTGTGTCCGCGATCACAGTCGGCATCGACACGATCTTGAGCGCAAAGAAGATAATCCTTATGGCTTGGGGTGAAGACAAGGCCGACGCGGTGAAGAAAGTTGTTGAGGACAAGATAAATATGGATTATCCGGCATCTCTTCTTCAGATGCACGGCGATGTCGTTTGCTACGTGGACGAGATGGCCGCGTCGCTGCTTACGAGGGTGGTTTCACCTTGGCTTGTGGGCCCTTGCAACTGGACAAAGAAATTTATCAGAAAGGCTGTGGTATGGCTCTGCCAGGAAGTCCACAAGCCAATTCTCAAACTTACTCAGAAAGATTACCTGGAACACTCTCTTGGCGAACTTCTGGACAAATTCGGTCCGTTCTATACGCTGAATATAGATGTGTTCAATGACCTTCAGCATACCATCACAGGATGGCCGGGCGGAAAGCCTAATGCTGACGACAGCCAGAGGCCTGTTTCGGCATTGCCTTATCCTAAGACGGTGCTCATATTCTCTCCGCATCCTGACGATGATGTCATTTCTATGGGCGGAACATTCATCAGGCTCGTTCATCAGGGCCACAATGTACACGTGGCTTATGAAACATCAGGCGACCTAGCCGTTCACGATGACGTTGTGCTCCAGCATCTTGATGCCGCACATCAGCTCGGATTCGCGGATGAGTTCGACAAAGTGAAGGCAATCATTGACTCCAAGATTCCGGGAGAGCCTGAGCCGGCAGAGCTTCTGTCCATCAAGGCCGCAATACGTCGTAGCGAAGCAAGGGCAGCCGACCGTTCTTTCGGATTGAATGACAATACGAATGTGCATTTCCTCAATTTGCCTTTCTATGAGTCCGGCGGAGTCAAGAAACTTCCGCGTACGCAGGCTGACCTGGATATAATCAAGGACCTTATCAAGAGACTGCGCCCTGACCAGATATTTATGGCAGGCGACTTGGCAGACCCTCACGGTACGCATAGAGTTTGTACAGAAGCCGCGCTCGAAGCGATTGAGCAGTTGAAAGAGGAGGGCGAAAGCTGGCTGAACGAGACTCATATCTGGCTTTACAGAGGCGCCTGGATGGAGTGGGAAATCGGCCGTGTGGATATGGCTGTGCCACTTAGTCTGGACGAGGTGGTCGAGAAGCGTCACGCTATTTTCCGTCACCTTTCACAGAAGGATATCGTGCCGTTCCCGGGAGATGACTCACGCGAGTTCTGGCAAAGAGCAGAAGACAGGACGCAGAATACGGCTCGCCTGTATGATGAGCTCGGTATGCCTGAGTATCAGGCCATTGAGGTGTTCCTAAAACTTTGTTAAGAAGTTTGACCTGACGGACTCTATTTTAGAAAATGTCAAGATATGATTCCGGAAGGCGATATTAGAAGCATAAAAATTAAAATCAATACGATATGAAAGTTATTATCAGAGATGACATCAGCAAGGCTTCAGTATGGGCTGCGCATTATGTCGCAAAAAAAATCAATGAAAAAGCAGCTGTCTCAGACAAGCCGTTCGTAATCGGACTTTGCACGGGTTCAACACCGATCGAGACTTACGAGGAACTTATCAGAATGGTCAAGGCTGGCGAGGTGTCTTTCAAGAACGTCATCTCGTTCAATATGGACGAATATGTAGGGCTTCCTGAGTCACATCCGGAGAGCTACCACTCTTTTATGCACAAATATCTGTTCGATCACATTGACGAACCGGCAGAGAATATCCACATTCTCAACGGCAACGCTCCTGATCTTAAGGTCGAGTGCGCAAATTACGAAAAGGCTATCGTTGAGGCAGGCGGATTCGATCTGTTCCTCGGCGGTATCGGAGAGGATGGACATATCGCATTCAACGAGCCGTTCTCATCTCTCCAGTCACGCACACGCGAGGTTGTCCTCACATACGACACGAGAGTAGTCAACTCAAGATTCTTTGACAACGATGTGAACAAAGTTCCTAAGTCTGCCCTTTCAGTTGGCGTTGCTACAGTGCTCGGCGCAAAGGAAGTGGTCATTCTCGCATTCGGCAGCAAGAAGGCTCGCGCGGTCAAGGATGCTGTTGAGGGACCTTACACACATTATTGCACTCTTTCCTGCCTCCAGGCACATCCTGCAGGAACGGTTGTCTGCGATGAACTTGCAGTCGGCGAGTTGAAAGTCAACTCATACCGTTACTTCAAGGCTGTAGAAGCGGCTGAGCAGCAATAATCAGAAACTAAAGGGTCGTTTTGATCATTTGCGGCTCTTGTTAACTCTTGAAACTGCATTTCCGATATTCGTGGTTTATCCATAAATGTCGGAAATGCTTATTTCGTTAATAATGCTTATCTTTGTTTGATTGCATCGTATTGAACCGGGTGCGTTTATTGCATTGTCAAGGTTTAAGATAAATTGAAAGAGATGAGACGCATACTCAATATATTTTTTATCGCTGTCCTGGCAACCTTTTCGCTGTCAGTGAGTGCACAGAATACATCTGTACGATATCTGAAAAAGAGCCTTCCACGTTTGAGTGAAGTGATTGGAGGCTCCCGTTCTGCCGACAGTAAATTGATAGATGCCGTGCAGAAATATGAGGAAGGAGATTATTCCGGAGCGAAATCCCTTCTTACAGAGATTCTTAAAGTTCAAAAAAACGATGCCGCCTGGTATTACAGGGGACTTTGCAACATAAAACTGAATGATGCAGACGGCGCTGAGCAGGATTTGAAACAGGCAGTCAGTCAGGATTCTACAAACTATTGGTATAGATATGTTCTTGCTGGACTCTATGGGATGACAGGCAGGAGCGTCCTTACTATAGATATGTATGAGTCTTTACTCAAGGATTTTCCAAAGAAAAGCGAACTGTATTACAGTCTGGCAAATCTGTATATAAATCAGAATCAGCTTGATAAGGCTCTCACAACCATAGAGGAAATTGAGAGGCAGTTCGGGAAAAGCGATGCTACCGTAATGACACGGTTCGATATCCTCCGTCAGCAGGACAGTACGGAGGCGGCTTACAAAATTCTTAGAGATTACAAAGAAGAGTATTCGTCTCCTGAGGCGTTGTCTATGCTGGGCGACTACGAAATGGGGATGTATAATGATTCAGCGGCAGTGGCCTATTATGACGAGGCCCTGAGTCTTGACAAAGGATATGCGCACGCCTTGTTGGGGAAAGCTGAGGCATATAGGCTCACACGTAAGTATCCGCAGTATTTCAAAACTCTGAACGCGCTGATGTCTGAGCGTAGCGCCTCTGCGGAAGGGAAGTCCGATTATCTTCAGGCTATTTTCAAGCAGGCGGATCCGAGATTCATAAAATCTTTTCAGCCGCAATTTGATTCTACCGTCAGTATTATCAGAGAGGTGCATCCCAAGGATACTTCAGTGCTCAGACTTTCCGGTTTGTACTATATTACGACCAATAGGATGGACCAGGCGGCAGAAGTGTACCGTACATTCAAAGATGATTATCCCGACAATGTCGCTTATGCCGGAAGTTACATATACGTTCTGTTGTACAAGAATGACTGGAACGGTGTCGTGGCTGCTGTAGATTCTGCCTTGACAAGATTCCCTGACGAGGTAGCCTTGTATGATTTGGCGAATACGGCGGAGTATAACCTGAAGAATTACAGAAAAGTAATCTCAAATAGCGAGAAGATGCTTCAGATTGCGCCAAAGGATAGTTCGGTTACGGTTTCTGCCTGGAGCACCATCGGTGATATGTATCATCTTCTCGGTGAGAGCACAAAGTCCTATAAGGCTTATGACAATGCGTTGAAGATTTCTCCGGACAATGCTCCCGTGCTCAACAACTATGCTTACTATCTTTCGTTGGAAAAGAAGAATCTCAAAAAAGCGTACGCGATGAGCAAGAAGACGGTTGAGGCTGAACCGGACAATGCCACATATCTGGATACTTTCGGATGGATTCTTTACCTGCAGGGCAAATCTCTCGAAGCCAAGCCGTTCTTCAAGCATGCGATGCTGTATGGCGGGAAGGAAAGCGCGACTATTCTGAGTCATTATGCCGCTGTTCTGGAAGCTCTTGGAGAAAAGGACCTTGCAAAAGTCTATCGCCAGCAGGCGAAAAATAAAGAAGCGGAGGGAAAAGAATGATGCACTTTCATTTCTCTAAGCAAATTCTGTCCCTGTGCGTGGGCATTGTCTTCTTTACCGTGGGTGCTTATGCTCAGGACACAAGGAGTCAGGAGTCCCGCAAGGCAAAGCTGGAGAAGGAAATAGCATTGATTGATAAGCAGTTGAGAGAAAATGCCAGTCGAAGCAGTGATGCAATGGCGGCGTTGACTCTTGTCCGGGAAAAGGTTGCGGCACGAAAGGAGCTCGTAGCGGAAAGCGACAAGGAAATAGCCCTTTTGTCAGGGCAGATTTCGTCCAAGCAGAAGGATGTGGACAGACTACAGAACAGGTTGGATACACTCACGCTGTATTATTCCAGGCTTGTGAAAAGCGCTTACCGGAATCGCGACTCCAGGGTGTGGTATATGTATATCCTTGCGAGCGACAACATAGGTCAGGCATTCAGGAGAATTGCATATATGCGTAACCTCTCGTCCGAGATGAACCGCCAGGGCGAGAAGATAATCGGAACGAGGGATGAACTGCAAGGTCAGATTGATTCTCTTAATGTACTGAAAGGAAAGGCTGAGACCTTAAGGCAGAAGCGTGCCGTCGAGGTGTCTGCATTGCAGAAGGAGGAGGCGGAGTCCAAGACTCTTGTGAACCGTCTGCAGAGAAACAAAGTGAAATATCAGAAGGACTTGGCGGCGAAGAAGAGGCAGGTCGATGCTTTGAACAAGGAAATCCAAAGAATCATCGCTGCTGCAGTAAGCGGCAAGTCAAACGGAAAATCAACGGCAAAGAAACCGGTTGACATTAAATTGGATGCGGAATTCGCCAAGAACAAGGGCAAGCTCCCGTGGCCGGCGGAAGGCCGTGTCGTAGATCATTTCGGACAACATTATCATCCGGTCTTCAAATCGGTGAAGCTTCCGTTCAATAACGGCGTGAATATATCATTGGCAAAAGATCAGGCTGTATGTGCGGTGTTCAACGGCGTGGTGAAGCAGATAGTAGTTATGCCGGGATATAACAAATGCGTGCTTATCCAGCACGGAAACTATTTCTCGTTCTACTGTAAACTGGCTACAGCCAATGTGCGCCCCGGAGATACCGTGAAGACAGGAGACATTATCGGCACTGTCGACACGATAGACGGTATGAACCAGCTTCATTTCCAAATTTGGAAAGGAACTGTTCCGCAGAATCCTGAGCTGTGGCTCAGATAGATAAATTTCAGCCGATGCAACATTTTTCTGAATTTCTGCATCTTGTCAAAACTGGGTTGGGGCTCAATGTTTAAGGAAAATCCGATATATCAGGACTGTATAGAAGGCTGCAGGAAAGGAGACAGGGCCGCACAACGGAAGATGTTCGAGGCTTTGGCTCCGAAAATGTTGGCGGTCTGTTTCAGATATATGGGAGAAAGAGCGGCAGCGGAAGATGTACTTCAGGACGGATTTGTGACAATGTTTTCCAAGATGGACACATACTCCGGCGACGGCTCTTTTGAAGGATGGGCGAGAAGAATATTCGTGAACACGGCATTGATGTCTCTCCGGAAAAAAGATGCCTTGAGGATGAGCGAGGATATTGATACTGTCCGGAATATGAGCAGCGATACCGCATCCCAAATCCAGGACATCGGGTACAAGGAACTTATGAAATTGGTAGCATCCTTGCCGGCGGGGTACAGAACAGTATTCAATATGAACGTCATCGAAGGCTATTCGCACGATGAGATAGCGAAAGCGTTGAATATCAGCGCGGTGACTTCGAGGTCTCAATTGCTGCGGGCCAGGGCTATGTTACAGAACAAGATAAAGAAACTGTATGGTTCAAGATAATAAAGAGTTTGACAAGAAAGTCAAAGACCTGCTTTATGATGCCGAGGAGGAAGTCCCTTCCGGCATTATGGACGACGTCTTTTCCCGTCTTGACAATTCAGACAGAAAGTCGGTGAAACTGCCGCTTTGGCTTGGCTGGACGCTTTCGGGCGTGGCAGTAGCTGCGGCTGTCGCGCTTTTTGTTATGCTTAGACCGAGTGGTATCGACGGAAATGTTGAGGTGCGGCGGGAACTTACGGCCGAATCCGCGGAATCGTCAGGAGAGTCGGAATCTTCAGTGGTGGAATCCCAGAATAATATGCTGGCATTTGCGGATGACAATAGTAGTTCGTCTGAAGTGCCTAAATCAGCAGACGAGTCCGTTGGATATTCTGATTCCTCAGAAGGTCATTTCAAGGAGGCAAGTGACAGAGGTGACAAGAGCGGGCAATCTGTGAAAGATGATGCTGCGGACGTTGCTGCTTCCTCTGAAGTGCTCAAATCTGGCGAAAGTATAGAGGGGCTAGACACCGGCTCTGCCAACAAGGCTGAAAATTTAGGCGAGGAATCTGTAATTGATACTATATCAGAATCTTCTGAAGAACCGAAGGTGACCGTTATTTCTGACCTTACAGATGAAGGCGTTAAGACTGCATCTGTTGATGACAAGGATTCATTCGTAAGCGGCGACCCGTTTGCGGCATTGGATGAAGACGAACACGAGAAGTCCGGCCCTAAGGTTTCTCTGCTGGCAGGCGGCGATATTTCAACAAACAATGAAGCGAAGGGTCTGAGCGGATTCGGAGGATTCAGGATACCGTCACTTGATGCTAAAGATGTTACATATGTAGAACAAGTGGGCAAGAGTTCGTCATATTCTATTCCGCTGACTTTCGGATTGGGTGCAAAGGTTAATTTCACAAAGAGGTGGGCTGTAGGTGTCGGTGTAAACTGGACAATGCTCCGAAGGACTTTCAACGGTCGATATGTGAAAGTCGAGAATGGAGTCAGCAAAAGCGCCGATACGGAAGTTCAGCACACGCTGCAGTATATAGGAATACCTGTCAACGCTTTTTACAATATAATAGAAAGTCCTAGAATCAAGTTCTACACTTATGCTGGCGGTACAATCGAGAAGGGAATATCCAATGTTTACAAAGTACAGGACATCAAGAATGTGCCAAGCGTAAGAAATAGTGTCAAGGGGGTTCAGATGTCGGCCGGAGCAGGACTCGGTGTCGAGTTTATAATAGTTGACTGGCTTGGAGTGTATGTGAATCCGGGCGTCAGGTATTATTTCGACTGTGATCAGCCAGTAAATATCAGAACTCAGCAACCGTTTATGATGGATTTTGAAATCGGTCTGAGATTCGAAATCTAATATGCCTCGAGACTGTTTCAGGCGTCTCCACAAGGTGGTTATATTTAAGAAACGTAAATTTGTGGCGAAAATCCCCGATTCTTGGTGAAAGATTTCGGGGATTTCCCATTTCTTGCGTACTTGCGGAAAAATGACCGAAACGATGAGAACTACTATTCATTTATGCTTTATTGCTGCGTTGCTGTCGGTGGTTTCCTGCGCATCCGACGATGATATGATAATCCTTAAGCATCGTAATGATACCGGCAGTTGGAGCGGCGGGAGACACAATGGCGGAGATGCGCTCAAAGGAAGAGATACGGTGGTGTATGTCACTGCTGTCGAGTTCCCGGATGATTATTTCTGGCAAAAAGATACTGTCGGAGAAGGACGTAGGTTCAAGTTGTGCCTGTATGAGGACGGAAAGAAAATCCTGTCGTTGAACGGTGGCCCTGGCTATGAAATCAGTGCGGACCCGGATATGCACAGAGTCATAGACGGACATTTGTATTCTGAGTGGTCAGGAATATCGAATACCGTCATTCTGGAGGATGGGAAAAGATTGTTTCAATATGACGGGCGCGAGATGATATGCGGGTTCCTGAGGAAAGATGACTCGATTTATACGTTGGGGCAGAACCGTAAAGGGCGTGGCGTTTGTCTGCGCAGGAACGGGGCTGTGCTTTTTGAAGATGCGGAAGGAATTGCAATAGGCGAAATGTCCAATCCATGTTCCGAGAGCGGAGGGTTATACACGGTGGCTTCCGGCGATATGGTGTTTTTCTATCAGATTCCCGGAAAATCGGCTTTGAAACAGAATGTCCGTCTTTTCAAGGTCTGTAACGGAGTCCCTGAGGAACTTGAACTGAGTCAGGAAATAGAGAAAGTCCACGATGTCCGGATAATAAATGGAGAGATGTATGTCGCTTGTTGTAAGAATGACAAGGATAGGACGCCGGCTGTCTATTATGGGGAGAAGGTCATAACCTGGAAAAATGCCAATTCCGACATTTCAAACTTCAGATTGAGGTGGACGCCAGGAGGTAAAGTCTTCGTAAGATTGGATTATTCCTGGGACGGGTGGCGTTCTGCCGCATCTTCCTTTTTAGGAATGGATAACGAGATTGTGGATGCCATAGGGCACAATATGGTTTATGATTACTATCTCGAGGGAGAAAGCTATGCGTATGTGTCGGAGAAAGCCGGCGCGGGACAAATCTTAACTTATTTCGTTCGCGATGATGAGTCAGCGTTCAAATACGAAACGACCGCTCCCAGTTGTTTTATGGGCAGTCTTTGCGCGACAATCTCGGGCGATAAGTTTTATGCGGGAATATCTTCGCTTGAGAAGTTTACACCGCCTTTGCTGCTGGTCAATGATAAAGCCTCAGAGTTGAAGATAAATGGTTATATATCTGGAGTTAAAGTGTCTGTCAAGAGGGGAGATTAAAAAGCGGTCTACTGCGTTGTTCTCAGTCCTCCCAAGATATTATTCTTGAATTGTCTTCGCGGACGGCAATCTGGACTTTCAGCGTCTCTTCCGGCAGGATGCTCTCGATGTTTTCCGGCCATTCTATGAGGCAGAGCGAGCCACTGTCGACATAATCGTAGAATCCGATGTCGAACGCCTCCTCTATCTTGTTGATGCGGTAGAAATCGAAATGGAAAATGGATGATTTGTCCGCAGCTTTATATTCATTTACGATTGAAAATGTCGGTGAACTGACGGCATCTTCGCTGACCCCGAGTTTATGACAGATGGCAGTGGTAAAAGTGGTCTTTCCTGCGCCCATCGGGGCATAGAATGCTATTATTGTATGTCCGGCAGTTTCACTGAGGAACTGCTCAGCAGCCTTATCCAGATCGTTGAGGCTATTTATAATGATCTCGTGTTTCATTGTTGTCTGATTCTGATGAAGTTAATCGGAATCGAATGCAAACTTACACAAAATCGACATAATATGACGGAGATTGCAGAAAAATTGTAATTTTATACCAAGATGTATTAGAAACCCATTAATCGCATATTCAAATGATTGCATATCCTCCGGTAAAGATAAATCTGGGCCTTCATATATTGCGCAAAAGAGAGGACGGGTATCACGACCTCGAAACGCTTTTCTATCCTTGTTCTCAGATTCACGACACTTTGGAAATTGTCGCCGGCGATGACTACAGCAGGACTTCTGCACGTCTCAAAGCCATTTATGGAGATCGGTCGAAAATTGCCGATATGTCCGCTACCGCCTTGGAGGAAGAGCCGGAAGAGGATTATGTGCCTACTTTGTCGCAGGGAATTTCCGGCAACGGGAAACTTATGATAACCGTTGCAAGACGTGAAGGGGTCGATTGGCCAGTGCTTAAGGATTTGTGCGCCAAGGCTTATATGATTCTAGACGAGGAATTTAATCTGCCTCCTGTGAAGATTTATCTGGAAAAGACATCACCGGTAGGTGCAGGCCTGGGAGGGGGTTCTGCAGACGCTGCATTCGCGTTGTCAATGCTCTCCGAAATGTTCAGTCTGGGATTGTCAAGGGAGCAGTTGTCAACTTATGCGGCGAGATTGGGCAGCGACTGCGCGTTCTTCATCTGGAACAGGCCGATGATAGGCGAGGGCAGGGGCGAGGTTTTGACGCCTTATGATCTTGGCGTGCGTATAGTGGAATCGGGCTCGGAGCTCGCTGCGGATACAACTTCAGCTGAAAGTGAGTCCTGCAGAGAATCTGCAAAGGAGGTTGTAGGAGAGTCTAATTGTGGATCAGGCAGCAGCTTGAATCTTGCTTGCGGTGTGGATAGCGGAAGGGTTGATGCAGATGTTGCAGGCAGCTGTGAGATGTCTGCGGACAGATATGAATTGAAGATTATCGTTCCTGAAGATGTGCACATATCGACTGCGGAGGCGTACAAAGGCATTGTCCCGGCGATTCCTGAGACTGATTTGCGCAAAGCTCTGTCTATGCCGGTTTCGAAATGGCGTAGTGTCCTCGCGAATGATTTTGAAACGACAGTTTTCGCATCGCATCCCGAGCTTGCCGCCGTCAAGCAGTCGTTATACGACTCCGGTGCAGTCTATGCCTCTATGTCCGGCAGCGGCTCCGCCCTCTTTGCGCTGTATAAGTTGTAGCTTTGTTGTGCCCTCATCCAATAGTGATAAATGTCCGTGTCTAATTAACGGATAATCCGTATTAAGCGATAAAAGTATATATGAAATGCTTCCCGGTCATTTTAATGATATTCCTATTGTTCAACTTTGCATTTGACGGTGGTGCAACGAGCCTATATGTAGTAGATACAACCTTTATTAGTATGGCTCAGCGCGCAGATAAGTACTTCAATGCATATAAGTACAAAGAAGCCGATGAATTATACAATGACTATCTTATCAATAAACTTGAAAAAGAGGGGCTGTCATTGGATAACTGCTACGTTTCCGTAGACAATGAATATCTTGGGCGAACATTGTATAACTATGCATATAATTCTTTCTTTATGGGAAACTCTGAGAAAGGATTGTATCTGTTATCGTTATCTAGCAAATGTGATAATGTATGGGCAAGGCAGGACTATGCTCTACTGAGCAAATGCGAAAGCGCAATGGCGGATATCAGACTTTCAGGTAAGGTCATAAACCAATACAGAAGAATACTTGAAAGTCATGATTGTAAATTTCAAGCAAATGATGTTGATGATGAAAGAGCTGCGGAGAGTTTTTGGAATAAGTTCTTAATTACAAATGGCTCAATCCGGGAGTTGCAAATTGCGATGTCTAGACAGAAACGTCCGAAGGCGCTCACGAATGCAATGTATGAGATATTAGCTGCACAAGATAATTTCTCAGACCAATTAAAGAGTAAGTGTAGACCATATAAGGTAGGAGATAAAGAAAAAGAAATTTCCTCTATGTTAGGTTGTGATGCGTATGACATACGCGAACTCAGAATATATCCTGCGAATGAAGTCAATGCTTTTGCTACACCATATTCACAGATATATCTCACTTCAGGTTTAGTACATCGATATCATTCTATGTGTCCTCTCTTGTTGGGAATCTGTGCTCACGAAGTGACTCATATCAAGGGATATCATTCTTTGGTCGGATTATGGAAAAGATACAAAAAAGAACAAAGCGCCAGGGTAGCAGCAGGAATAGCCGCAGGACTTTATACTGCTTCTATGGCCGCCGCATCAATATACTCTGCAAGTAGCGGAGTGCCAAGTTATAATTCATACAATAACAATATTTCGATAAACGCAACAAACCTGTATAGGGCTATAGAAGGCTCTTCTTTCTATTTTCAATTTAAATATTCTCGAGAACAAGAACTGGAAGCAGACTTAATTGCATATCGTTTTTGCGAGGCTATCGGTCTCGGAGGGTATGCGTACATTATAGCTCTTCAACTTCTTGTTGAGGATGACTTGTATCTTAAGCATGACAAAACCGATGACCACCCGACGCTTGCATATAGGATAGCCTTTTTGAAGTGGTTATATCAAAGAGAACACGTAAAATCTGATAATTCATAATTGTCAACATCACACTTTCCATTGCCTGAAACAGAGAAATTTACAAATTGAAACTCGCGGTTGATTTCGTGGCTCGTAGGTAGGTTTTAGGTAAGAATACCTATTTGAGCGCAGGCTCCATTCATATATTTTCGCATAATCGATTATAAACCAACAAAAACGAAATTATATGAAAAGGACTGTATTAACTGCTATTGCCGTTATCGCGGGAATGGTCGTTCTTTTGCCTTCTTGCAAGAAGGATACTAATGACGAACCTGTGGTAGTGCCGGTAAGCAATGTCACGATGGATTGCGCCGAGTTGGCGATTGAAGTGGGTGAAACCCGCGCTCTTGTCGCAACTGTAAAACCTGACAATGCTGACGACAAGGCTCTGAGATGGCTTTCATTGGATCCTGCTGTTGTCAGTGTCGATGAAAACGGAACCGTGAAGGGATTGACGGCAGGAACCGGCAAGATCACTGCAAGGCCTGCATCTGATCAAAGTTTTGACAAAGCCGCATACTGCGTTGTCACTGTCGCTGAAAAGGTCATACCTGCAGAAAAGATTACCCTGAACAAGACTTCTCTGAATATGTTTTCAAAGAAATCTTATCAGTTGGCGGCAACTGTCGAACCCGCTGACGCAACAGTTGCTGAGGTTACCTGGGAAAGTTCAGACGAGGAAGTCGCCATAGTAAATAAAAATGGTGTCGTGACAGCCTTGAAGGATGGCGACGCCATCATAACGGCATCGGTAAAGAATGCGGATGGTTTTATTGCGGAGGATTGCGGTGTGTCTGTATATGGGGTTTCTTTGTCAAAGACATCCGGAATAATCGGGGTGAAAGACACTTTGGCTCTCGCACCTTATGTAGTATCCGAGAGCATACCATATTCAGATATCGCCTTTGTGCTTGCGTCTGAATATTATGCTGAAACCATTGAGGCAAGGAATGATGAATTTCAGAATATCGTCGGACTTTCTGCCGGAGAAGCTGTAGTTGTGGCTGTATATAAAGGTTACTTGGAAATGGATACCAGCCTTAACCTCGCGTTCACTGTGGAAGTTGAAGACACTTTCCTGACATACATAAGCGATATGTTCAATATAAAAGGAACGGGGGCTGTAGCGGCTACAGAAAAGATTCTGGCGGGAACGGTGAATGTAAATGATAAAGTTCTTATTATGCAGGCAGTTGACACTTGCAAGAATTATGCTGTCAGAATAGCTGGATTGGTAAAATACAGAGCTCAATTGCCATCAGCTTCTGCAGGCGATACAGGTGTAGGATTTATTCTTGGAACCGACATACCTTACAAGAGCATTAAACGAGGATCAGCCATAATGGAAATGGATACACAACGAATTGCCGTTACAAAGAAGCTGACAGGAATAATGAATATAACTGCCAACACTCCTTTAATGAAGGACACCAAGGTAAGTTTCATTTCCAATAATATGGAGACTCTCGTTCAGATTGTTGATATTGGGGACAATGAGATGCTTAAGCCGAACAAGGCATATTTCAATATAGGAGTCGAGGCCGTGAGCTCACCAAATCTCTATGACAGCGTAATCTGTTCGCTTGGGCAGAAAATAATACTCAGAGTCGGAGGAACAAACTTGGGAACATTCATTGTTACCGACTTCCAGTAAGAGACCGAGTAGGACTAAAATATATCTGAAATTGGCTCAGAATAGGTGAAATTTTTATTCACATTTAAGATGTTGATAACTTATGGGCAGGGGCGGAAGTCCTGCCCATAATTATTATATCTTTGTAGGGTTCGTCTGACGGACAGTAAGCGTAGTAACTTTATATAACCCCGGGAATCTGTTTGAGCTCTTAAAAGTTCAGGCAGACTCTAATATCAACTGCAATAATATGGTCAAACACGTTGTCAAAAGGGACGGAAGGACCGTCGATTTCAATAATCAGAAGATTGTCGCCGCTATTCTTAAAGCGATGGACGTAACTGACGCCGGAGAGGATATTGTTCTCGCGGCAAAGATTGCAGATTCCATTTCCAAGAAGGAAAAGGATAATATGGGAGTCGAGGAGATTCAGGACTGCGTGGAGATGGAACTTATGAAGAGCCCCCGCAAGGAAGTGGCCAAGAAGTACATCGCCTACCGCAATCAGAGAAATCTTGCCCGCAAGGCAAAGACCTGCGAGATTTTCAAGGAGATAATTGATGCCCAGGCCAACGATATTACGCGCGAAAATGCGAATATGAATGCGGACACGCCTGCTGGAATGATGATGAAATTCGCTTCCGAGGCCACCAAAACGTATGTGGATGAGTGTCTGCTTTCTGAAGATGTCAGAGATGCGGTATATAACGGTTACATTCATATTCACGACAAGGATTATTACCCGACAAAGAGCCTCACCTGCCTGCAACATCCTCTGGACAAGGTGCTTGAAGAAGGTTTCCACGCAGGGCACGGAGAGTCAAGGCCTGCGAAGAGGATTGAAACAGCTGCAGTTCTCGCCTGCATCTCTATGGAAACTGTACAGAACGAAATGCACGGCGGTCAGGCAATTCCTGCATTTGATTTTTACCTTGCACCTTTTGTACGCAAGACATACAAGGAAGAAATTGACCAGCTTTCCGCGCTCGAGGGCATAGACTTGAGCGAGCTGAAAGACGCGCCGATAGACGACTATATCAAACGAGATCTTGTCGGCATCACCGGCAACGAAAGGTTCAAGCAGCACGCCATCAATATGACCGTCAGCCGTGTACATCAGGCGATGGAAGCGTTCGTCCACAATATGAACACCATCCATTCCCGTGGAGGCAATCAGGTGGTATTCAGTTCTATAAACTATGGTACAGACATATCGGCCGAAGGACGCTGCATCATAAGGGAAATTCTGAACACTACTTACGAAGGAGTCGGCAATGGCTCCACAGCCATCTTCCCGATTCAGATATGGAAGAAAAAGAGGGGCGTAAGCTACTTGCCGGAAGACCCTAACTACGACTTGTACAAGTTCGCCTGCAAAGTGTCTGCAAGGCGATTTTTCCCGAATTTCCTTAATCTCGACGCAACATTCAACCAAAGCTCCGAGTGGAGAGCAGATGACCCTAAGAGATATATGAACGAGGTCGCCACTATGGGTTGCAGAACAAGGGTGTTCGAGAACCGTTTCGGTCCTAAGACTTCTGTCGGACGTGGAAATCTCAGTTTCACGACTGTCAATATCGTAAGGCTTGCCATCGAGTGTATGGGCATTGAGAACAAGGAGGACCGTATCACTGAATTTTTCCACAAGTTGGAGCACGTGTTGGATATCACAGCACAGCAGCTCTGCGAGAGGTATGATTTTCAGAAAACTGCGCTTAAGAAGCAGTTCCCGTTGCTGATGGGCAAGCTCTGGGCCGGAAGCGAAAATCTGGACCCGGATGATACTGTAGAATCAGTAATCAACCAAGGTACTCTCGGAATCGGGTTTATCGGACTTGCGGAATGTCTTATCGCATTGGTCGGCAAGCATCACGGAGAGTCAGAAGAGGCTCAGGAACTCGGTTTGCGCATTGTCACATTCCTCAGAGACAAAGCCAACGCCTATTCAGAGACATTCCAGCATAATTTCAGCGTGCTCGGAACCCCGGCTGAAGGCCTGTCCGGAAGGTTTACGAAGATGGACAAGAAGAAATTCGGCATCATCAAGGGCGTAACCGACAAGGAATATTATACGAATTCCAGCCACGTGCCGGTATATTTCCACTGCACTCCTAAACATAAAGCTGAGGTTGAAGGACCATATCACGAGTTGGAAAGAGGCGGACATATCTTCTACGTGGAGATTGACGGTGACGCGACCCACAATCCTGAAGCGATTATGAATATCGTGGATTTGATGGATAAATACAACATCGGATACGGCAGCGTAAACCACAACCGCAACAGATGTCTTGACTGCGGATATGAGGATGCTACCGAAGGGCTGACGGAATGTCCTCATTGCCACGGCCATAACATAGATACACTGCAGCGCATAACCGGCTATCTTGTAGGTACTACAAACAGATGGAACAGCGCTAAACTGGCTGAGCTGAAAGACCGCGTCGTGCACAAATAAAAAGTTGTCAGGATAATGCCGGTAAACGAGCTTTACATAATGGAGGTGATGGAACAGACTATGGCCGACGGGCCAGGCTTCCGGACCTCCATTTATTGCGCAGGGTGCGAACACCACTGCCCGGGATGTCATAATCCGCAGTCCTGGAGCAGGAGCAACGGCCACAAGATGAGCATCGATGACTTGATGCGCATCATAAAGGACGATGATTTGAGCAATGTGTCATTCAGCGGAGGCGATCCTTTCTATCAGGTAGAAGGATTTACTGAGCTTGCCAGAAGAATCAAAGCCGAAACGCGAAAGACAATATGGTGCTGGACCGGCTTCACCATTGAAGAAATACGCGCAGACGAGCATCTTGCGATGATGCTTCCGTATATTGATGTGCTGGTTGACGGACCGTATATCGAAGAACTCAGGGATACGCAATTGCACTTCAGAGGCAGCTCAAACCAGAGAATCATTCATCTTACGCCCGAAGAAGAGGATATAATCCCCGGCACAGTGCCCGTTATTCCGTTCAAATAGCCCACTGAAAGTGAATTCCCGAAAGGTCCAACCTTCAGAAACTAAAGAGACAGAATGTAGTACGCACATCCTGTCTCTTTTCATTCCCTATAGGCTAACGCCTGCTGTCCCGAGGGACAGTATTCCTTGGGACGTTACTTTATCTGCGTCTGGATGTATTCCCAGATGCGGTCGTTGAAGTTGTAACTTCCGGTGCCGGGAGAGGCGCTCTTCTGGAAGCAGTGCTGGCGGGTTGCAAGAGTGTGAAGTTCGCATTGAATGCCCATCTGCTGCATCTTCTCCCAAGTCTTGACAGAGTTCATTGCTGCCCAGCCGTCCGCATCTCCGTGGAGGAAAAGCATAGGGGCTGTGTCAAGGTCGAACGAAAATTCAGGAGCAAGGACTGCATCATCGTAATTGCCGCCCCTTTTGTTAGGTGCTTCCAGTCCATCTGTAAGCGCGTAAGCAGGATATATGCCGATTCCCCATTGCACTTTGCAGGAGACTTTGTCGATATCGTCAAACGGCAGATATGACTGATGCTTTGACGAGGTGACACCCATAAGCGTCAGGTGACCTCCGGCGGAGCTGCCCATAATGCCTATCTTATCAGGGTCAAGACCTTTTGCCGCAGCTTCGCTCCTGACTATGCGTATAGTCCTCTGCAGGTCTTCCCAGGCAGTAATGTATTTAGGGAGACCTTCCGGACGTGGTGTGCGGTATTTCAATGTCACTACAGCCATTCCTTGCTCGTTGAGGTATCTGCGGGTAGGCGCAACTTCGAATCCATACGGGTCATTGTTCGTGTAGGAACCTCCGGAGTAGATTATCTGTATCGCTTTGGTGGTCAGATTCTCAGGGATATACCATTCTATATACGGAAGGCACTGCGCCTCATTGACATCAGGCATCTTTCCCTCTGGCCAGACATCTTCCTTCGAGTATTGAACCTTGACCTTGTCGGAACTGAATCTGTCCATCAGTTTGACTTCAGGCTTGAGTTCTCCCATAAATCCCATCTGGCGCATAAATTCGACTGCGCGGTCGAATCCATAAGGAGCGTGTCCCTTATTTGGAAACAAATGCAGTTCCGCAGGTACTCCTCTCTTGCGTAATTCTCTGTAAACCAATGTTGAACCATAAGGGGTGTATGGGTCAAGACCGCCGTGATGAAGGCTCATCGGACAGGTTTTCTCGTCAAATTTGAACACATCGCTGATCTTGACATCCGGTCCGTATCCTTCACGGATTGCGCGTGTGCCGGTTTCGCCGTCAGTGGTGACGTATGCAGGCGAATTGACTATCGCCCAGTTGATATGACAAGGCACATCGTCCAGTGCGTCGACCTTGTCGTATGCAGGCGTCTGTGAACTCGTGGCGAGGAGCAATGCCAGATGAGAGCCTGCAGACATAGAGATTGTGCCTATCTTTTCCGGGTCAAAACCTCTTTTAGCAGCTTCGCTTCTGATCATTCTGACAGCTCTCTGGCCGTCTTCCCACGCGCTCTGGTATATTGCGAGTCCCTGCGGACGTGGTGTCCTGTAAACGAAATTCACGCATTGGAATCCCAACTTCGTGAGTTTCTCTCTCCAGCCGTCGATGATCTTCACGTCGCAGCAATTTTTATAGGAGCCTCCGGAAATGAGAATCATACAGGCTCCGTTGCGAACGCTGTCTGCCGGGGCATCATACCAGTCAAGATATGGTATCCTATGTTTATCCGGGTTGAATCTCGGAAGATTGACTTCATTGGTCATCGCGGCAATCTGATCTTCTTGTGCATCAGGCATTTTGCCTTTTGGCCAGATGAATTCACGTTGTGCGGCTGATGCGCAGATGCTTGCGGCAAGAGCAAGAATGGTTATTAACTGTTTTGCGAACATATAGACGTTATTTTTAGTGTCGCTACAGAAATGTAGCGGATACAAATGTAGCGTTTTTTCGCAGTTTCTCTACCCGGTTGGAGGTCGCTGACAGGATAAAAATCATAACTTTGTTCCCGTTGGATGCCGAGTTGGCGAACCAAGTAGCTAATACAAGTTTGCAAATCGGAATCAGCAATCGTTTCTGAAATTTATTGAGGAATATTATGGCAGACAATTATCTGGAAACGCGCTATGAGGAGGTCTTCGGCGCAGGTGCGAAGTCAAAGAGTGTGGTGAAACGTGTAAATGTCTCATTGAACACATTGCTCGTCAAGAACCGCAGTACGAGAAGGTATCGTCAGGATGCCCAAGTTTCGCCCGAACAACTGAAGGCTATTGTGGAAGTAAATACAAAATTGGCGTCTGCGATGAACAGACAGGTGCTGCGTTTCAGGCTTGTGTCCGGAAATGCTACGGAGTCGGCGAAATTCCCAGTTCATCCCGATGCCGAGTTACTTAGAACAATATTATTCCGTGAGCAGATGATTCCGGAGTCTGCAAATGCCTTTATTGTAGTGTATTCCGTAATTCCTGAGGATAGGTATGTCGATATGGATTTGGGTATATCACTGCAGAGTATGTCATTAAAGGCAGTCGAAATGGGATTCAACTGCCTTATAAAAGGGAATATCGACAGCACTAAGATCGGTTCTCTCTTTGACGAGGTGAATCCCGGCATTCAGCTGTATCCGCTTGCGGTCTTGTGCATAGGAAAAAGCGCAGAAAGCATATACCTCAAGCCTACAGATGACGCTTCGGAGTTGGAGCCATATACGAAGGATGGCGTTCACTATGTTCCAAAACTTCAGATAGGCACTTTGCTGTTGTGATTCGGAAAAAGTCCCGATTTTGGCCCTCGAAAACTCGGAAAAAGTCCCGATGCTCTTTGTTATTCAATTGATTTATTGAATGTTCCGACCTATCTCTCTGAAAGGAGGTTGCGGTAGAAGTCTTTAAACTCAGTCCAGGAGTAGAATGACGGTGCTACTTCGTGAAGCGGGAGAGATGCTTCGTGTCCGTTATATATCGCTTTGACAAGAATCTCCTTATCGGATTTGCTTCTGAAGAATATCAGCTGCAGGTTCGATGACATCGGGATGAAATCGCTGCGCCAGAAGTCTTTGACGTCCTCCGGATTTTCGACTACAGCTCCGAAATTGTTCAGCCGCATAAACGAGACCAACGGCAGAAGCGCAGTGTCGTGGGTGAATCGCAGGTCCATCTGGACTTCTCCGGAAGCGATATTATTCTCCGCATTGTCAATTATATCGGCGAGTATGGCTGCATTATTCCGGATGAGCCTCGGATCTGCAATCGGAGACAGACCGTATGCGATATACGCATAGTAGTTTCGAGTCTCCCATATTTCAAAAAGCTCATCCTTCGTGAACACGTCATCGAATTTGTCTGAAGTGGCATCCCCATCGAGGCACTGTATGCCCGTAACGATGTTTCTCATATCCTTCAGAAAGTTCAGTGCGCCGTAATTGCTCTCGAGGAATGACTTGTCTTTGAAGAACTTGTCGGCGAACTCATCCGTATTGTCATATTTTTTATTGAAATCCGCGATGGAAGCCAATGCTTCCTTTGTCATCGGCACTTCCTTTCTGTAAGGGTTCTTCGAACCGTTAGGTTCAAGAATTGGCAGCAACGAACGTCCTGCATCCTGCGTATACGTGAAATCCTTGTCCAGACTGCGGAGCTCGTCAAGAAATGTCGTCATAGTTATTATGACGCGCGGCACTTGTGTGGATATAGCCGTAGCGACCGTGTGCCCTTTGAACAGTTGAGGGAATGTATTGTACAATGTCCTCGCGATAAGCCTTGTCTGCTCCTGTCCTTTAGCCGTAAGGTCTCCGCCCCTGAAGGCTACATTCGGGTAAAATTTTGAATATCTGGCGAAAAGGTCTTCGCCTTTTTCCGTCAACTTACCCTCCGAGTGAGCAAGGATGAGCAATTTGCTGATTTTGTCGTAGGCATTCTCGCCGAGAGCATATCTGGCTCCGTGTCTGCCGGTAACGCTGGCGTAGAATGGCTTGTATCCTTTCGGGGCCGGAGTTATCTGCGGATTGTCGAACTGGTAGAGGAAATATTCCGCACCCAATCTGTCCGGTTGCTGCATCAGTTCGGCCTTTGTGTCATATCTGGTTTCGGCATTCCGGACGCCGTATTGCACTTCTATTTCAGCACGTCTCTCCAAACTTGTTGTCTGCGCATCTGCCGGAATCCAAGATGCCGAAGCAAATGCCAACAATGCGATGATAATGGTTATCTGATTGTGTTTCATATATTTACTGAGTGTGTTTTATATATCCAATTCGTGTAGGATTCTCTGTCGGTCATTCAAAAATGACCGATATATTACAAAGTTAAGGGAATCTTCATAATTTATATGATTGATTCCGTTTTCGGAGAACTCCAGAATGTCGGCATCGGGAAATCCGGAGAGAATTGGAGAGTGTGTGCTGATTATAAATTGAGAACCTTTCTGTGTCAGTTGCTGGATTATTTTCAGGAGGGATAGTTGCTTCTCCGCTGATAGTGCGGCCTCAGGCTCGTCAAAAATATATAGCCCCCTGCTTGAGATTCTGTTGTTAAGTAGAGCAAAGAAGCTTTCACCGTGTGATTGCTTATGCAATGGGCGTTTTCCATACGATGCGAAAGCCTTTCCGTCAAGTTTATTGATTTCAGTCAAATAACTTGACGCATTGTAAAAACTTTCCGCTCGCAGAAACCAACCATCGTTCGGAGTTTGCCCTTTTGTCAATTTAAGATGCGAACTTAAAATTGAATGGGAATCAAATGTGCTGAACTGAAAATTTCTGCTGCCTCCTTCTGGGTTAAAGCCGAATGCTACCGCAATTGCTTCCAGAATTGTAGATTTTCCTGTTCCGTTAGCTCCGACAAAGAAAGTTACCGGTTTGGTAAAGGTAAGTGGTAAACTTCTTACCGCAGGGATATTAAAGGGATATTCATTCGCGTTTATCGAATCATTTTGTTTAATCTCAACCATCTTGATAAATTGTCGGGAGTTGGTGAACAATGATTCAAGCTCTTCTTGAGTATATTGCATAGGGAAAATCAATCACACTGCTAATGAACGAATCGCTAGATTGTCAATGAAATATGTACAATATCGTCGTGACCTAAGTCGAATGAGACGTTTGGGGGGATTTGTTCCCCTGCAAGATTCTGCCGGCCAAAGAATAGATGCGCTGTGTCTCCGTAAGTGGTGATAACAATGCCAACTATCCCTTCTGATAGTATCTTGCGATAAGATTTACCTGAAACATTAACCGTCATACCTGTTTCGAGGGTTGATGGTGTAGAAAGAAGCCTAGAATAATCAGTGCTATCATTAAGAGGTGCGATAATAATGTCTGAATTCCCTAAGGCTGTATTTATCCAAGTATAACGCTCTCCGGTGAGGCCATCTTTTCCGAAAACAACTATATCCCCTTTCGGAACTGAATCTTTCTTTATGATGCTAACATCAATACCAATCATTCCTGAAGGAAGACTAGCTGTAATCTTATTGTTGGGAAGAAATACGTTAAATCCGAACATTGATGAATGACACTGTATGGGCGTTTTTACGCCTATTTCGCAGAGGGATAGAGGGTGTCGACGTCTTTCTTTATGATGTCTTCGGCGAAGTCGGGAATGAATCTCCAGGTTCCGGTAACTTTAGGGTTGCCGATGACGGACGGATCGACGGAGCCGTTCTTCTTGAAGTATTCATAAAGGATGGTCCTGAATTCCGGGCCCTTGTAAGTTATGCGGTTCTCGACATCTTCATACGTCTCGAGTCCTGCAGCCTTGAGAAGACCGCCTGAGCCGACAGCCCTGTATGTAGTGATGCCTACGGAATAAGTCTTGTCCATATCGAATGCGCTGCCGTCAGCCATACTCAGGATGTTGACACGTGAGCCGTATGGCTTGGTCACATCTACCGTGTAGTCTATTCCTGCAGCCGAGTCAAAGTTGGCAGGGCTCTTTGCCAGTTTCCACGCCATGCCGCCTGTGCCATAATCTTTGGTCTGCTTCATTCTCAGCACGTGCTCTGCTTCAGGCCCGTTCACAGTATCTATCCACAAGTCGTAACTTGCTTCAAGATAATTCTTTACCTCACGTCCTGTAAGATTCAGGACAACCAGCTTATTGCTGTACGGATATAGGGTCTTGATGTCGTCGAAGGTGACGTCCCCGGCTTCAATCTTTCCGTCAATCAGAAGAGTTGCAGTGAGAGAAATGTCAATCGGCCTGTACGACATCGCCAGGGTATGAAGAAAATTGAGGTAATCGCATTGTCCCCAATAGAACTCCCTGGATGCCATAGTGCTTTTCACCGTGCCGATTTTCGTGTTGGTGAAGTCCTTCACTGCATTGAACTCCTGTTCAAATGCCTTCTCCATTTCCTTATCGACATCCTGGCTGCTCAAGTTCTTGACTTTTGCGGAGAGCTCCTTGCTGACAATCTTGCCGTCCTTGACGACAAGTTTCAAATCGCCGACACCTACGCTCTGTCCACCCTTTCCGCTGTCAAGCAACGCGATGCTGTCAGTGCTGAGGCTCTTGGTTGTATGGTCGTGCCCGATGACCACGAAATCGACTCCTTGCAGACTGTTGTACAAATCGAGTCCCTGCTTCTCAAGATTGGCATTTTCGCCCTTTCCCAGTCCGGTATGCGCGACGACGATGACAACTTGAGGTTTATCCTTACGGCGTATCTTATCCACGTCATTCTGTACCAGTGGCAGCAGGGACTTGAATTCGACTCCCGGGAATGCGGATTTGTCCAGCAAGTTTCCGTTGTCGGCATTGGTATAGCCGAGTATTGCGACCTCTACTCCGTTTTTCTTGATCACCGTGCTTGTTTTCATCACTGATTTGCCGTCGGACGTTCTGACAACGTTTCCGGCAAGGAAAGGTATCCCTGCCTTTTTGAATCCTTCGGAAGCTCTTTCAATAACTCCGCTACCGGCTTCGAAATCGCTCTTTCCTGCCACCACGGCATCATATTTCATATATGACGCAAGTCTTGGATACAGGTATGTCGACAGCGTGTCCACATAGTCATAGTAGAATGTGGCATTGCTGCCAAGGAAATTGTCTCCGGCATCTACAAGAATGACATTGTCTTCGCCTTTCTCTGCGCGGATGTCATTGACGAACTTGCTTTGCGCCATAATGGTCCCCCTTACTCTGCCGTTTGGCGTATAAGGCTGTGAAAACCAATATCCGTGACCGTCTCCGGTGGAAACGACCGACAAGTTGTATTCTCCGTCTTTCAGGGTACTGCAGCCTGTCACAGCCGCGATTGCCAGGGAGGCAAGAATGAGTTTCGATTTCATATTTGTTGTTTTTACTTTTTATTATCTCTCCAATGCGGCGCAGCAGCGGGCATACAAGTATTCGTAATGCGCCCTGTCGTCTGACGGAGCGGAAACTTTCTTGGATGCGGCAAGAGTCTTCACTTTGTTGACAAAAGCAACTCTGTAGGCATCTGACTCGTCGATGGTCATAATGCTTACTGAAGGCGCGTAAGGCTTGTTGCCCTCGCCGAGGTCGTCAGCCCAGCCGCACCAGCAATCCTCGTGGCCGAACTCTTCCGTGCATTCATCGCAGGCTTCGTCTGCTAAAGTCTTGGTCAGCAGGGATTTTACGTCCTTGGAAGATGCCGTGAGAATTTCTCTCTGCAGAGTCTTCTCTTCGGATGTCAACTTGCGGCCGGCTATGCTTGATGCAAACAGTTCGCGGTAAAGGTCATCATAATAGTCCTTGATGGTATAGACGTCGGTTGCGCCTGCCACTGCGGATGCGCGGATAACATTCTCAGGAACAGTGCCTGACAATGTTCTGGCAATCGCCGAGCAAACCTTGTTGGAAGCGGGAGTTGCAAGCGGAAGATTGCTTGTTACTGAAGCATCGTTCAGCCAAGAAGAATTCTTGAGCTGGGTGAGAACCCATTTGAGAGATGCTTTCTGTACGCTCTTGCTTACCGGAACTGACGGCTTCAGAGCGTTTCCTTCCTTGACATTGTTGAGGTAGATTCCGCCGACCTGTGCCAACACGTGTCCGATATATCTGTTGTACTGAGATACAAGCTGAGTATAAAGCGAGTTTCTGTGCGTGAAGTCAACATCCTCTGTTCCAATCCATTCGTTCATCTTAGGAAGAATATATTTGAGGTTGCTGACACCATAGTCGCTAGATTTGATCGGGTCATTGCCGAGGTCCTCAGTTCTGGCGCTCGGATCGTAAGCACCATAGGCGGCATAGCCTGTAATCTGCTGTGCTCCATATCGGTACATCGGATCGCCGACCTTCTCGTCGATGATTTTCTCCGCAATGCGGTACTCATCCCACATATCCTTGGCTTCAGGGACAGGGGTATAGAGCCATTTGATGGCATAAAGATCATACACGCCCAGAGCCGGAGGCACAAGCTTTACACCTTTGTCCTGAGGCTGAGCGACATAATTGAATCTCGCATAGTCCATAATGGACGGGGTGGTGCCGTATTCAGCCGTGAAAGCGGCGTCTCTCAACGATTCTGTCGGATATGCGGAAGACGCACCCATATTGTGCATAAGTCCCAGAGTATGACCGATTTCATGAGAAATGACATATACAAGAGACTCATCGATTATGTCCTGAGGCATTTTCATTGCGCGAACCTTCTCGTCAACCTGCGATGTCTGCACGAATCTCCAGTTGTTGATGAGCTTTATCACGTCATTGTAAACCAGCACTGACGCATTCACAATCTCGCCCGTTACAGGGTCTGTCCAGCTTGGACCTCTTGCGTTCATCGTGGCGTCAGGCACATATCTCAGGCAGGAGTATTTGAGATTGTCAGGATCGAATTCCGGGTCTTCCTCTGCGGTAGGGAAGTCGCGTACCTGCATCACATCTTTCAGTCCTATGGCTTCAAATGCTGCATTCCACGCCAGTACACCCTTGCGGATAGGCTCTTTCCAGCTTTCCGGGAACGTGTTGTCAACATACCATACAATAGGATTCTTGACGGTCACGGTCTTGCCGTTCTGCCATGCGGTTGTGTCGGACAGCTCAAGTCTCCAGCGTGATGCCAGGACGTAACCCTTGAATCCGTCCTCTGCAGAAGAAAGGTCATACTTGACATTGCCTTCGCTCGGGCCTACCGGGAATATTCCTATGCGGGAATCCTGTATCCTTGAAGGCATCGGCTTCTCCGGCAGAAGCAGGAATGAAACTGTGTATTCGATGGAACCGCTGCCGACCTTGCCCTTGAAACCGAGAAGGGTCTTGGTGAAATCAACGTTTGAATATACTTTGACGGAAGCGTTGTCCTTGAATGCTTTCATTGCACCGAACCAGGTGGTCTTCTCGTCCGCTGATTTTGCGACGTTGAAATTTGTGCCCTTAGGCGCAGCCCCGTTCACAAGGCCTGTGACCTCGAATACGACGGAAGCACTGTCCTTGCCCTGAGCCGCAACTGCAATGCGACGCAAAACCTTCGGGATATAGCTGTGCTCCAATGCCTTCTGCATTCCGGGATCAGAGCTTGTCGCGTTTGTCCCCGGTATGCTGAGAACCACCAGACTGTCCACGAGGTCAATCTGGAAGTACTCCGGCTTGTTGTATTTGTACCCGACGTTCACGTACGCAGGATTGCTGCCGGCAGTGACAGTCCCGCCGACAAGCATCCGCCGCCCCATAAGACTCTTGGGCATCTCCAGATAGATTTTGTCTTTAGCGGTCCTGTAAAGGCTGAATGTCTCGCCCTTTGCGGATTCCTTGACGTCTTTCATCAGTTTCTCGTATGGAGAAACTTTTTTCTTTGGAGCCGGTTTTGCCGCTGGGGCGACAACTTCAGTATTGGCCTTTTTCTTCTTGGATTTCTTTGAAGAAGGCAATGCTGCCGCACCGGTGGCGGGCGCCAGCAGTACGACAGCAAGCATTGCAAGGATAATGTTCCTTTTTGTCATTATTTCAATGTGTTAATTAGTTTTCTTGTCTCTTACGCAACGGACATTGACGGCATCCCACATAGGTCTGGAATCTATCTTTGATGCGGTCGAATTATAAGTATTTGCTATGATTTTGTTCACTTTTGCCGACGTTGTCATAGACGGAGCGCTGGATAGTGACAACTGGAATATATCTACATAATTTGTTGTTACGCTTGTAGAAACCGTAGCTGTTCCGTGATATGTGGATGACGGGAAGTTGGCGGCGTATTTGTTGCCGTACATCATTTGGATACTCTTGGTTGTCGCCTTGGCTCCCGTTATTTTGCTTGTGGCAATACCATTTGCCATAAGATAGAATTCCTGTTCGCCGTCAGTATATTTGATGAATCTGCTCTTGCCGTCATTTGATTTTATGTCAGAGCCGTCGAAATTGCCGAACTCGACACCTACCTTACCGACTTCGATGAGATTATTAATATCATCGGTGGTAGGCATTCTCCAACTGTTCTCACCTTCCGCGACTTTTACATAAGAGCAAGGATCAGTTTCATCTTTTGCAACGGTGCTTCCCTGCCAGTTGAAGTAATCCTCTTCGCTGGACATTGTGCTCATAGTGACAACGCCGTCTGTAGCCGTGTAGAATGGATGGATTCGCCAACTGGCCGTATTACCAGTCTGAGTGTTGTAGAAATTATCAGTTCCATTCTTTACTGTCTGTCCATCAGGGGTTACTTGCTGTGTTCCGGAGGTCCCTTCAATGCTCTGAGAAATCAGATTAGCAGGTCTGATTCTGTCCAGCCAGTCTTGATTTGAGTCATAAAAAGCAATGGCATTAGCATTGCCGAACTTGAAATATAGTCCGATGTCCTGCTTGTCACCGATTTTATAAGTCTTGTTCGTGTCATCGAATACAAGGTATCCCTGGCTCCATTCTACTGAGAATTTATCGGAAGCGGCTTTTACCACAGAGCTTTTTGTGAAATCAAGCGTAAAGGATGTTACCCTTGATTTGCTGAAGGCGATGGCCTTTGCGCTGGTGTCGAACTTCTTCTGATAAACTGCACCGTCGGATGTATATACTGTGACGAGAATCGTCTTCATCGAGGTTGTGCTGTGGTTAGCAACAAAGCATACAGTCGCACCGTCAGCGCTTGTGTAGTTGACAGAACCGCCGGTAAGTGATAAATCAAAACGGGTGTCTCCCGAAGTCCAGTTCCCGACAACAGCCATAGTGTCCACTAGGCTGATGATATTGTCTCCTCTCATACCTCTCTGAGGAGTGCCAGTATAACTATTGAGATAGTTGAATTCAGACAGAATGTTGACCTTGGTGACGGTTGCTGATGTCACGTCAGGAAGTCCTGTGACGGTCATCTTGACCAGACCGGCCAGAGGGGTGAGTTTGACCGGATTCGAGAATTCAGTGGAAACAGTATCCTTTCCGTTCTTGACACGGCTGACAGCTTCTTCAGACAATGCGAGTCTAGGAGATACCATAGGCAGATTTGCCGGTGACAGTACCGATGAAAGTTCCTGAACCTTAGGTACGTTGACTTTCACAGTTGCATTGTGGAAGATAGTTGTAGTATCTGTCTGCTTTGCGCTTACCCAATTATATACGGTAGATGTGTCCAGTAGAGTGACTGCACCCTTAGGGTAGGAGATGACCATATAGTCGTGGGCCTTTTTCTCGAAAGTGACAGACTTCCTGGATGCTCCTATTGCGCTCGGCTTTGAAGATGTCACAGTCACGCTCTCCGTTTCTTCATATTCTTCTGTTTTGAGCGTAATGTCGTGGAAGTCAAACTCATCGCTGTCTTCCCAATAAATGTAATAAGAAGGTGCTTCGTCAGCCTTGAAGAATGACTTTGTGGTTGCAGGGTCCTGTGCGGAAGCGGAGAAAGTGTAAAGTTTACCGCTGTCTGCGACCTTTTCCGAGTTTGATATCACATTGCTTTCTTTCGTGCAGCCAGCGAAGATTGCGGAAAGTGCAAAGAATGACAATATATATTTTGTATTCATAGTAATTCCTCCGTTAGATTATTCGTATTTTCCATAGTTGTCGTCAGGGATGACGGTACCTTTAGCTATGACTTTCACATTGAATTCCGCTGTGAATCCGCCGTCCTTTGTGGTAGCCTTGACAGTCGTCTCTCCTTCGAGAAGTGCAGTCACGGTAATGGTTCCGTCTGATTCGAAGCCAAGCGATACGATAGTGTTGTCATAGATCCATTCGACTTCCTTGTTTGAGCAGTCTTCAGGAGTGAATGTCAGGACAATGCCGCTTTTGGAGGTGGTCTCATAAAGTTCAAGGCTGCTTTCGGACAGTGCGATGCCTTCGCAAGGAACTGACACGTAAATTTTTACGGTCGCAGTCCTATTGCCGTCCACAGTAGATGCGGTGATGTCGGCTTCTCCGCCGCCCACGGCTGAGACTTTGCCGGACTCGTCTACAGTTGCTACCGCAGTGTTTGAAGAAGTCCATGTGACATTCTTGTTGATGGCGTTGCTTGGCAGTACTGTAGCGGTAAGCTGCACGGTTTCCCCTTTCTTCAGATTCTGAGTTTCCGCCGGAGTAATCTCCACGCTTTCAGCGTGATAGTCTGTGACTGACACAAGACAAGATGCGGTGAGATTGCCGTCTTCGGTAATGACTGTTATCGTGGAAGTGCCTTCTGACAGTCCCTTTACTACGCCGTCAGTTACTGATGCGACTGCAGGATTGCCTGTGCTCCAGGTTACATTTGTGTTTGTTGCATTCTCAGGAGTGATTGTAACTGTCAGTGCGGCTTCTTCGCCTGTCTTGATGTCAAGACTGCTCTTCGAAAGGCTGACTTTCTGCACAGCTACGTCTTTCTTTCCTTCGCATCCGGTCACTGCCGAAGCGAGGACGGCGAACATTGACAATGTCGCCAATAATCTGTTCGTTTTCATATAGGATAGAGTTTAATTGATTCTGTATTTATATACCACGCTTACAGGGTTGTTGCAGATACCCTCGTAGGATTTTACAAGAGTGTCATCCGTGTATCTGTAGATGTAGAGACTTCCCTTATGCTCGCCACTTCTGTTCGGATTGTATGTGACAACATACAGAAGATCCTCTCCGTCTGTAGCCTTTCTTCCCTTGAAGTTGGTGGCAATATCCTTGATAATCTCGCCCTGAGGCAGAGTGATAGCAGGCTTGTTTCCCGGAGGGGTAGTGAATCCCCAACGGTAGATGGCATTGTCGTAGATGTAATATGCGTCTGACGATACCCTGTTGCTCACGATCTTGGACTTGCTGTCCATCTTGAGGTCGGAAGTTTTGAACTTGTATTCGATATCGTGGGATTCTGAATCATCGTCATCCTTCTTTGTTCCGTAATTGTAGCAACCCAGTCCGCAGACTTTTGTCATGCACGAATCCGGATCGGATTTCTTGCGGTACAGCATAAATATCGGAAAACTTGATGTGGAGCTGTTGACGCGCACGACAGCGACATTCACCACCTCCCATCCGTCTGATTCCAGGTATCTGACGCCACCGGATGCGTTTTTTCGTGTACCGACTTTTTCCTTGTCAAAGAAAAGCGGATATCTGTATGTTTTCGCTGTAGCGGATGTCGCCTTGTTCGGACCGTCAACGATTCTGTCAATGTTGAATGCGTTGGCATCGGTGATGTCGTTTACGAATCCTCCGTTCATATCGTACCTGAACAACCGGTTGTCGCCGGACCTGAAAAAGCATCCGAATGCCGCCTTATCTTCAGCATATTCACCTCCGAACTCAGCGCAGTATGAGCCGTATTCCTTCATTTTGGCGGTCATATAAAGCTCGAATGTCTTGCAGTCCATATGATAAATGGTGCCATTATCATCGTTTGTGGCAATCAGGAATCCTGAATATGTGACGCCGCTGTAAGTGTTGTCACTCATATACATAGCGGTTCCGTTCTTCAGAGTCGCGCCTTCCACGCTGAAAATATTGGTGAACACCTGCTGCTCACCCTTTGCGATTTCCTCGGAAGTAAGAGACTTTACGAAGGCCAGAGAGCCGTTGCCCTCATCGTCATTCGACAGAATTGCCACTCCCTCGTCGTAACCGGAGTTGACATTGAGGGTAAAATATTTGAATTCAATGCTTTCCCCATTATCGACCTTGAGTCTGAGCAGGAAAGAACCGACCTTTGAGAAGGTATAGTCGATAGTCCTCGTGTTGGAAATGATTTCTATCTTTTCGAACTGGTGCTGGTCTATTACAGTGCCTTGTTTCACCGCGCCGTAAGCCCATTCGTATGTCACTTCCTTGCTGCTGACAATATCGAGTCCGTTGTAAATCAGCTCTGTACCGAGGTTGATGTTGATGGTGTCGGAAGCAACGTTTATCGTAATCGGGGACAATTGCTTGTATCCGTGAGGCTCAACCTTGTAACATCCGGAAAGCGAAGCGATTACGGAAGCAATAACCAGAAATATAGTGAGTTTTCTCATCTTGACAGCTTGTTTTTAATTGAAGAATCCATAAGTCCCGTACATCGGGTTTCCCCAGCCTATCTGGGAATTGATGTTGACATACTCCGAGCCTACATATTCGAAATTAGGATCGTCCGGGTGCTCCTTATAGTATTCCTGGTAATACAGGAACAATGGATATGCGATATATTTCGCCCACGCGGACATATAAGACTTTCTCCAGAATTTCATAGGAGCATTCGGATTGTCGAGATTCTCTCCGTAGTTGGTCACGACATAGTCATAGAATGACGGACACGTCTCTTTCGTGTCGCGGAGATACTGGAGAAGTCTGCGGAACTTCTGCGGATAGAATTTTCCCCAGTCATAGTCCCAACCCGGAGCGGATTTGGATGATGCTTTCCACCAGCTTGGGCAGCTTGGCTCTCCGTCAGACACATAGTAAACGAACTCAGGCGTCAATATATTCTGTGTTGAGGTGCTGTCCGTTGCGCAAGGGACGAAATTATCGTTTGCCTTGAGCCTGAATTTCACTAGGACGCAGGTGTCAATCATCTCCGGCTGCCTGTGGAATGTTACCGTCACTTTGCCTTCAACTTCGCCTGCAGGGATTACCAGCGGTCCGAGGTCGAAATCAACGCCCGGTCTTGCGGTAACTACAGGAAGCTCCGTGGTTCCGGCTTTGAACGTCTGGCCCTCTTCTGCTGGCACATACTCGATGGCGTATTCTCTGTCGTGCGATGCCGGCATTCCCATTACGTATATCGACTGAGTTGCCACGATATCGTCTTCAGGAATAAGTGCGAATGAATACAGATGGGTCTGTAAACTTTCCTCAAAGTAGATTGTCGGGGTCTGGGACGTGTCATACATCAGCCACGTTCCCTTGCAAGATGCGGCCGCAGCAAGAACCGCAAGTATCGAAAGTGCTTTGAATATTCTGTTCATAATTTAGATCTCCATATCGTTTCTTGCATCGTCCTCATCGTCAGGAATCGTCACTGTGTAGTTGCCAGGCACGCTTCCGCTGAGAGTTGTTCCGGCTGCAGTCTTGATGTCTTTTCCGAGTTTCTTCATCTCGTACCAGGTGAAGCCTTCGCCATAGAATTCTTTTCTGCGTTCGTTGAAGAGCAGGTCATAGGTGAGTTTCCCTTCCGCAATCTCGTCCAGTCCGCGTGTGGTGACCACCTTGTTGTAGAACTCGGCCGCGAGTCTCGGATTGGATGTGAGATAGAATTCAGCCATTATGTAGTACATTTCCGGTATTCGGAGAATGTTAACGCCTGCGATGGCTGAACCGCTGTAGCTGCCGCCTGAACCGATGGTTATGTTGGCAGTCTTTTTCAGGTGTCCTTCTGCGCTGTCGAACCACGCGCTGATGCGGTAATCTGTATTCGAACCGCTGCCTTCTTCATAAAGCGTGTTCCAGTCGGATGCCAGCGAGAATGTCGTTTTTGTTCCGGTAAGACCGTACTTTGTGCAGGCTATCTTCTGGCTGTTCACGGTATAGAAACCGAATATTGTTTCGTGCATGTCGAGAACGCCGCCCTCGCTCTGTACAAATGAACTCAATGGCCTGAAAGTGAACTTGTTGCTGTCGATGACTTTCTGCGCATAGATGGCTGCATTCGCGATGTCGCCCCTACACCAGTATGCCCTTGCCAGCAGTGCTTCCACAGCATAGAGATTCATATGTGTGATTCTGCCCTCGGTGAATGAGTTTGACACATTCGTCCTTGACTCGGGAATGAGAGTCTCGTCTTCGCCCATCAGGCTCTCCGCGCGCGTGAGGTCTTCTATGATCTGGTCATATACCCCGTCGAGGGTCGAATAGTCGGTGACGGAGAATGTGTAGTTCTTCACATACGGGATTGCCTTGGCTTTGATGTCGTCGGATGCCCAGAACGGAGGTCCGAAATATCTTACCAAATCAAAATGTATCAGCGCCCTAAGTGCAAGAGCTTCACCGAGATAGAGTTTGGAATGTTTGAATTCGTCAGTTCCGCCGGCTTCAGCGTGCTTTACGATGTTGTTTATATGGTTGATGACCTTGTAGGCATTGCTCCACAACGTTTTGCGTAAAGATGTCGGGCCGTTGATCGTCCAATTAGCTGTCGCAAGATTGCCGTATGTGTTGTCGGTGAGCGCGGTGGTGTTCTGGCTCATCACCTCGGAAATCCAGATGAAATCGCCGCCGTAGAGGCTGTTGTTGTATGACAACTCGCTGTAGATTCCGTAGAGCGCGTCTTCATAGCCCTCGGCAGACGTGAACATATCGTTGTCGAATGTTTCACCTCTCGGGTTTACATCGAGGAATTTGCTGCATCCCGCAGAAATGACTGCGGTCAATGCCAATACTGTATATATTATACTTCTTTTCATTTTCTTCGATTTTAGATTCCTAGAATGTCGGACGGAACGTGATGTTTACGCTGCGGCAGTAAGGATATGATGTTCCCCTCTCGAATTTTACGGTGGAGAGATAACCGATATCGGAGAAGCCGAAGCCTACAGCCAGTTTTCTGAGGCCGAGCTTGGAGATTTTCTTTATCGGCACGTCATACATGAACTGGATGTTCGAGAAATAAATCTCGTTTCTCTTCTCGACAAATCTTTCAGAGTAATGAGTTGTGGTGCCGGCAGTTATGGCAAGATAACGGGTGAGGTCTCCGGCGTTCTTCCATCTGTCGGTGAAAGCTCGGGCATCCACATTGTGATACTTGTCGATGTTCTCTACCTTGTTCTGCAGAGTTGAGTTGTAGTAGTCTCCTCCGAAGGTATAAGTGGTTGAGAGTGACATTGAAAGCCCTTTCCATCTTACGGTGGTCATAAGTGAACCGTTGAGGATAGGGTTGGTGTTTCCTACTGCGACTTTCTCACTTGTGCTATAGGTGAATGTGTATTCTCCGTTCTTCTTTATGTAGATTTCCTGTCCTGTCGCAGGGTCGATTCCGGCTGAACGCATCGCATAGATGTCGTACTGCGAACCGCCTTCCTGGAACAGAATCTTAGGGAGAGATGAGTCGGTTGTATTTTCCTTTTCCACGCCCTTGAGAGAGTTGGAAATGTGACGGATCTCGTCCATCACGTGGCCTCCGGTCAATGTGACGCTCCAAAACCAGTCCTTCTTGCGTATGATCTGCGCTGACAGCGACAGGTCAATACCCTTGTTGTTCAATTCTCCGAAGTTCACGTTCATCGAGGATGTGCCCACTGATGGCGGCAAGTTGATGGACATCAGCATATCGTAAGTCGTGTTCGAGTAGAAGTCGAGAGACATATTGATTCTGCTGTTCAGGAACGCGCCCGTGAGACCGATGTTGTTGTTCAATGTCCTCTGCCATTTCAGATTAGGGTTTCCCATCTGTTTAGGAACGGCACCGATACCTGTATAGTATTGATAGTCTGACTTATACTGATAAACGGTCTTGGCCTGATAGTAGTCGAATGCCACGCTTCCGGTATATCCGATTGAATATCTGAGCGACAGCGTGTTGATCCATTTGGCTTTCTTGATGAAAGATTCGTTGTGGAGATTCCAGGCCACACCGGCAGCCCAGAAAGGCGCGAAACTGTTGTCTGAGCCGAAACGTGATGAGCCTGATGCTCTATAGGACAAGTCCACGACATATCTGTTCCAGAGTCCCACGTTGGCGTTGGCGAAGAAGCCGACCTCGGTTGAAATCTTGTCTGAACCGGAAGGCTGTCCGTTTCCGGGATAACTGAGAGCGAAAGACAGGTCGCAGAGATTGTCTTTAAGGAATCCGATTCCGATACCTGAAGATGACTGGCTGCGCGAGTACTGTATGTTGGAACCTCCGCTCACACGGAACATAGAGCCTTTCGAGTCAAGAGAGCGTCCATAGTTGACGACCATCTTGCCGGACATAGTTGTTCCCGTCTTGTTGGAGAAAGTATATTGGCCTCTCTTGGTGACATCCGTATTCTGATATTTTATCATATCAGGGGAGTCGAATGAATCAGTTGAGCCCCAGGAGAGATTCACGCTGCCTTGTCCGGTCACATACAGGTTTTTGGTGATGTTCCACCTTCCGTCAAGCGAATTCTTGAGAGTCTGTGAACGGTTCTTTTTGAAACTTGAAAGGGTCGCCTCGTACAATGGGTTGGTATCCGTGTTTCCTGTCTTGGAAATAGGGTTGAAATAATATATCTTGATAAGTTCCCCGTCTTCATCGTACATTGGCTCATAAGGATTCATTTTGGAGTAGTTCGAATATGAACCGTAAGGTGAATCCTTTGAATCTGTCATAGAGAAATTGACCTTGTAGGAGAGCGTCAGCTTATCCCTGAGGTGGTATCCGACAGTGAAATTGATGCTCTTGGAACTTCGTTTGTCGCCCTTCATTACTCCGTATGTGTCGCTCCAGCTTCCGTTTGCTCTGAAACTGAGCTTTTCTCCGCGAGAAGTCAATGCCAATGAGTGAGTGTAGCTGAACGGCATTCTGAGCGGAGCGTGTAGCCAGTCGTCATTCACGCCCTGGCGGATTTTCTCGAGTTTGTATGCGTAAGCTTCGTCGAGAGAACCGTCCGAAGTATCATAAAGTCCTGCAAGTCTCTCCAATTCGAGTTTCTGGTATGGAGTACAGAGATTGAATGAACTGAGGTCTGGGTAACTGAGTTTTGGAACGAAGTTGTAGCTGAGCTTAACTTTCTCAGTTCCGATACGCTTTCTTTCTACGACGATGACGCCGTTCGCACCTTTCTCACCGTAAAGGATAGTTGCGGACGCGTCTTTCAACACGTCGATTCGTTCGATGTCGAAAATATCAAGGTCGTACAACTCATCGATGGAAATCTCAACACCGTCGAGCACGATCAGAGGGTTGTTGACACCCTCCTCGCTTTCATTGGTAATGAGGGTGTTGGCTCCACGTATCAAGATGGACGGCACTGCGTTAGGGTTGGAACCGGCCGCATTGTTCTCCACCATCACCATACCCGGAGTCAGGGATGTGATGCCGGCTATGAGGTTTGTAGGGGAGAGATCGACCAGCTGTTCACCGCTGATTGTGGTAGCGGAGCCGGTAAATGTCTCTTTGGACTGTGTGTAGAATCCGTTTACCACCACTGCGTCAAGCGTGGAAACTTTCAGCGTGACATTGAGAGTCGTTGATGAGCTTACGTTAATCTCCTGATTTTCAGTGCCGATAAATGAGAATACCAGGACATCGTTGTTCTTGCCGCTTTTTGAGAATGTAATGCTGTAATTACCGTCCATATCAGCGAACACGCCGATCGTCGTGCCTTTCACAAGCACGTTTGCTCCTGGGAGCGGATCGCCGTGGTCATCCACGATCTTACCTTTGACTGTGATTTTTGCGCTTCCGGGCGTTGAGGTCTGTTTGCTGCCGGTCTTTGTCGTTTGAGCGAGGGCTACGTCACCGAAGATGCCCGCCGGAAGAAAGAGACAAGTCAGAAGACACAAGACAAACGCCAGACATCCTCTGTGAAATGGGGATTTGTCTAATTTCATAAACTGTATTTGTTAATTTCGTTATGAGGTCCGATTACCAACGAGGCTATTCCGTTATATTTATAAGACCCCTAACGCGCAAATATATGGTTTTGGCGTGTCAATTCCTATAAATGGGTGTTCCTTTCACTGAATAATACGGAAAACGCTGTTCATTTTTGAGAACAGCGTTCGAATATTTATCTGATTGTTGTAAAGCCGATTCTTGCGTCCGGGAGGGATTCGGACATCAGACTTTCAGGAATACCTTGTGCTTATACAGGAAATACAGGAAGTACCACTTCGCGGCAAATGCTCCTGCAACCAGAACCAACTTCCCGATGTCCTCAGGGAACAGCCCTGCGAATCCTCCGAGGAAGAATTTGGAAATCAGGTCGAAACTGATGAATCGGATTGCCATATAGATGGTGATGGAATTCATACCTATGACCTGGAAGAAAAGCACGCCCTTTCGCCAACCTTTCACGTCTATCAGATAGTAGAAGAGCGCGAATATCGCCAACGAATATGATGCTGCGGCGAGAACGAAAGTGCTGGTCCACAAGCTCTTTATGATAGGGAACCAGATTGCCCATATAATTGTGATGACAGCGAGGATGGCTGCCGCTGCAAGCATCTTCACGGTCTTTTTCTCTCCGGAATCTGTGGAGTCCTTGATGTAACGTCCTGTGAACATTCCCAGCAGTGCAGTCACGATTGCGGGGATTGTACTCAACAGTCCTTCAGGGTCTCCGACCGGTTTGTAGCAGTGTTTTCCGAAAACAATACGGTCAACATAGTAGGAGATGTTGCCTTCGATAGACATTGAATCTGCTCCGGCAGGTGCGTCAGGTGCGCTCACGAATCTGAGGAGTAAGAAATAACCGACAAGAATTCCTACGGCGATGCCAATCTGAGTGCGTCTGCCTGTATAGTAGTATATCAATGCGGCAAATGCCCACGCGAGACCGATTCGTCCGAGAACGCTTGGAAATCTCAGTGTTGAGAAGTGGAATTCGAAAAATCCCTGAGATACAAGTCCCAGGAAGACCAGAACCAGACCTCTCCTTACAATGTCAAGAGTGATGTTCCCTTGAGACAGCCCCTTGGACTGCTTCTTCGCCAGCGAGAATGGGAATGTCATTCCCGAAATGAACAGAAACAGGGCGAAGATAGTGTCGTGGTGGTGGAAACCTTCCCAACTGACGTGTCTCATCTGACTGGCGAGCCAGCATTTGTCCCCGTCAGGGAATAATGCGCAGATGCCGTAAATCAGGGTGGCTATTCCGATTATGAACATCATATCGAAGCCTCTCAGCGCGTCGAGCGACAGAAGTCTTCCGGAATTGTTAGGTGTTTGTGTGTTATCCATTATATTGGGTATAAGTGATTTTTCTTTTCAATATTGAAGCGCTTATTGCTCGGCTAAGACACTATTCTTCGGTCAGTTTCGCTGAAGCCTTGAACATAAACTTCTCGGCGTCGATGATGAATCTCTCGTGTTCACCTTCGCCTATGAGCCCTTTCTCATCGGAACATTCGACGTGGAAAACTAGCCTTCTGCGGTCTATTTCAACGAGTTCGGTGCTGCAGGTAACTTTCATTCCCACAGGCGTTGCCGACAGGTGTTTCACATTGACCAGAGTTCCGACTGTGCTTTGTCCCTCTTCCAGGAACGGGTCAACGCTCAGTCTGGAGGTCTTTTCCATAAGTGCAATCATAGACGGTGTTGCGAAAACAGCAAGCGAACCGCTGCCAAGCGCCTCTGCCGTGTTGGATTCGTTGACTGTCAGTTCGCCGAACCCCTTAATTCCTTTTTCCAACATATTGAGTTTGTGTTTTATGCTTTTGCTATATTGTCAGCCTTTCCATAAATTTTGTCTATCTCGGCAATCCAAGCCTGATGGAACGCGGCTTTACAACTGAAGCAGAATATTTATCAGCATCATACCGCTTACAATCAGCTTTAATCCTGTTCCGCAAATGAATCCCAGGAATGCGCCCAATGCCGATTTGACCGATGCTCCGGCAGATTTTCCTGCGAATATCAGTTCCGCAGCAAACGCTCCGATAATTACGCCCGCCACGATGCCGACGGGAGTGAAGAATATTCCTGCCAGAAGTCCTATTGTGGCGCCGATTGCAGCATATTTGCTTCCTCCTGTGACCTTGGTGAACCATCCTGGGATTATGAAGTCCAGTACCGTGACCAATGTGGTGATACCCAACCATATAAGCAGGGTTGACAGCGGCATTGCGGAGTGATTCAGTTCACCTTCTCCACGAAGAAACATAAGAAGCATTCCGATCCAGCTGACAGGCGGGCCCGGCAATGCCGGGATAATGCTCCCGATAATGCCGAGTACGCCAAGAATGATGGCGGCTATTGCCAGAAATGTGTCCATTATTTGTTGGAAGCCATTGCGGCCTCAATGTCATCAGGGAATATAGGCAAGCGTTCCTTGCCGAGTCTGCGTGCTCCGTCAGCCGTCACGAGAACATCGTCTTCAAGCCTGATTCCGCCGAAATCATAGTAAGATTCGAGTCTTGAATAATTGACGAATCCGTGGTCTGTCTTCTCCGATTTCCACTTTTCTATCAGAGCCGGGATGAAATATATGCCCGGTTCGTCTGTTATGACATTGCCCGGAACAAGTTTCCTTGCCATTCTCAGACTGCCGAGGCCGAGCTGGGATGCCCTTTTCTGGTCATCGTCGTAGCCTACATAGTCTTCGCCGTAATCTTCCATATCGTGGACGTCCAGTCCCATATTGTGGCCGAGTCCGTGAGGCATAAACAGCCCTGCAACGCCGGTTTCCACCATATTGTCAAGATTTCCCCTTACAATATCCAACGCGCTGAGTTCTTCCAGCATAAGCCGCATAGTCTTGAGGTGCACTTCCTTGTAAGTGATGCCCGGACGTGTCTGTTTGAACGCATATTCGTTGCAGTCGCAGACTATCTGATAAATCTCGCGCTGCTTAGCAGTGAATTTGCCGTTGACAGGGTAGGTGCGTGTGTAGTCCGAGGCATAGTGCATATTGTTTTCTGCGCCGGCATCGATGACCATAAGCCGTCCGTCTTCTATTACTTTGTCGTGCAGATGGTTATGCAACGTCTCTCCGTGCTGGGTGAGGATGGTGGGGAATGATACACCCCAGCCCTTTGCCAGTGTGCAGGCCTCCATTCTTCCGACAATCTCCTGTTCAACGCGCCCGAGAATGATATTGTTCCTTGCGACCGTGTGCATCTCGTTGCCCAGAACTCCCGCATCGTCAAGTTGCTCGATTTCACACTCTTCCTTGACAAGCCTCATCGAAATTATGGCTTTTGTCAGAGCTAGGGAAACTTTGCTTTCGACCTCCGCGTCATTGCATTTCAGCAGGGAGGCAATCTTCATTTTGTTGTAATATCTTGACGGATTTACAAAGTGTACCGGCCTGCCTGCCGCCAAAGCCTTCTCAACAACATCGTCAAGTGCTTTGTATGGGGCTGATTTCTTTATTCCGACCAATTCGGCCTTCGATGCTACACTTGGCTGAGGTCCCATCCAGATGATGTCTCCGATTTCAACGTCATCCGCGAATATCTCCTCTTCGCCGTTGTCCAAATCAATCACTGCCGCGAACATAGGCTCGTCGAGCCCGAAGAAATAGAGCCAAGTGCTGTCCTGGCGGAATTTGTAGCAGTTATCCTTATATTGCGCAGGCGCTTCGGCATTGCCAATGAACAATGCGATGCCTCTTTTCCCTTCGGACGCGAAGTCGGACATTTTTGATAACAGTGTCCGGCGTCTTGATTCATATATAGTCTTGTCAAACATATAACCTCCTTTATTTGTCTTTTCGGTCTATATTCCACTTGTCATCGGCCGAGTGCTCCAGCACACTCCCTCTTCCAACTGAAATCTATCCTCGAAAATACTTCATAATCTACTTTATACTTGTCTTTTCGGTCTATATCCCACTTGTCATCGGTCGAATACCGGATCAATGGCCGCCGTACAGATACTGATACTGCTCGGGAGTCAGTTTGTCGATGGTGATTCCCCAGTCTGCCAACTTCCTGCAGGCCACTTCGTTGTCAATCTCTGCGGGCACGGCGTTGAGCATATTTCCTTTCTTCCTGGCAATGTTCTTCTCGTTGTCTACAAGGTATTTCGCGCTGAGAGCCTGTATCGCAAATGACATATCCATAATCTCGGCCGGGTGTCCGTCGCCGGCGGCAAGATTAACCAGACGGCCTTCCGCAATGACATACACCGTCTTGCCGTTGTCAAGCCTGTAGGCCTCGATATTGTTCCTTGCAGGAGTGTGCGACACTGCGATTTCTTTCAGTGTAGCCATTGCTACTTCAACATCGAAATGTCCTGCGTTGCAGCATATTGCGCCATCCTTCATCTTCAAGAAATGCTCTTTCGTGATGACATCCTTGCAACCGGTTACAGTTACGAAAATGTCGCCGACTTCTGCGGCTTCCGACATTGAAATCACCTTGAATCCGTCCATAACGGCCTCCATAGCCTTGATAGGATTAACCTCGGTGACAATGACGTCTGCCCCAAGCCCTTTGGCTCTCATTGCCACGCCTTTGCCGCACCATCCGTATCCGGCGACAACGACATTCTTTCCTGCGACAATAAGATTGGTGGTCCTGTTGATGCCGTCCCATACGGATTGGCCTGTGCCGTACCTGTTGTCGAACAAGTGTTTGCAGTCGGCGTTGTTAACCAGCATCATAGGGAATTCAAGTTTTCCCTCCTTGTCCATAGCTTCAAGCCTGAGGATGCCGGTGGTCGTCTCTTCGCAACCTCCGATCACATTCGGAAGAAGCTCCCGATATTCGGTGTGTATCATATTCACGAGGTCACCTCCGTCATCAATGATGATGTTTGGACCGACTTCGATGACTTTGCGGATTCCGGACATATATTCTTCATCTGTTGCCCCGTGCACGGCAAATACGTTAAGTCCTTCGTGAACAAGAGCTGCCGCTACATCGTCTTGTGTCGAAAGGGGATTGCTTCCGGTGATATACATTTCCGCTCCGCCTTCGGCGAGAATTTCGCACAAATGTGCGGTCTTTGCTTCCAGATGTACAGATAGTGCTATCTTCTTGCCCTTGAAGGGTTTGGTCTTCTTGAATTCGGCCTCAAGCCCTGCCAAAAGTGGCATATGCTTTCTTACCCATTCAATTTTGAGCTCTCCGTCTTTCCAAATTTCAGGATTTCTTATTTCGCTTATCATAAGATGATGTGTTTAGGAAACTGTCTCGAAAATTCTGTAAGATAAAGTTCCGGAGTCATTTTCAGAACAGCTTCTGAATAAATCAAAGCAATATACGAAAAAATGTCGTGCAATCTATATATTATGGAGTCAGTGTTTAAAGAAAATTCGGTTATTTATTTGTAATAGATTGGCTTTTAGTGAGATGTGTGAAAATTTGCATTGCGATTCAAACTGGCTTTCGGATTTCAATGCCGAAATGAGGATAGAACGAAGTAAACGGCCAAGGATATTCTATTGTCATCCGCTGCCTGCGACAAACCCCAATGTGGCGGCGCTTATCCTTACTGACGTGCCGAAATGTTCTTGAAGCGCATACAGGCAGGCGTGAATCGTGGAGCCGGTGGTAAATACATCATCGACAATCAGAATGTGTCGCGGATTTGCCGGAACGGTCGAATGCGGACTGAAAACTGATTTGTATCTCCGGTTGACACTGAAAGCGTTGAGGACGTTTTCCGACTTCTCTTCTATGCTGAGTTTTGTCTGTGTCTTGGTTCTCCTGTTTCTTTTGAGAATATGCCCGAATACAGGGACTCCGGTGACTTCTGACACAGACCTGGCAATGATTGTCGCCTGGTTGTATCCTCTTTTCCACTCGCGTGTCCAGTGCAAGGGTACAGGGATAATCATATCCAAGTCGCCGAACAAATCGCTATCTTTCAGGTGATTACCAAGAAGCCTGGCGAAAAATCTCCCTTCGTGGATGTCACCGGTATATTTGAGCCTTTGTGGAATCTTGCGGTATCCGTTTTCTTCGCGATAGAAGAACAGAGCTGCCGCGTATGAATATTTCACAGCTCCAGAGTGCACGGAGTCAATGGAACTATCCAGAACAGATTTGTTTATATCTCTTTGAATAAGGTCGTTAAGCCTGTCCGCCATCGGATTCTTGCGCATCTTCCAATATCTGGTAAGCGGGATGTCGGAGGCGCAGAAAATACACATATATTTCTCGTTGCTCCGGAGAATACGCTTGCATACGATACATTCGCGTGGGATGATCAGATCAATGAATGACTCCAAAAGATTCCCAAGCAGGTGCAGTATCTCCGAAATATATTCAGAGTGATAACTGCGTAATATACTGACAGTTATATTCATATAGTCTTTCAAGTTTCGAATCTTTGTCCGCCCGGTTGAGGGTGCGTAATGGTCAACCCTTCAAATCCGTTCGTTATGCCTCCAAATTAAAGCAATAAAAAAGTCTTCACGCCTAAAAGGTGGTAGAAAAAACCGAAATGTTTACGATTTTTAAACGTCTTTTGCAGTCCGGTTGCATTTATAAATTTTGTAATTTTGCCCCTCGGAATGAAATGGGTATCAAGAATAGCATTGAGTTTGGCGGCATTTATGATGTTGCTGGTTTCGGCTGTGCCGCATCACCATCATTGCAGCAACCTTGAAACTACCCATCATATAGACTATATCTGCTTCGCCGATGATGACTTTGAAACCTGCGATTTTGATGAAGAAGAGGCTCATTGTCACGAAGTTAACTCGAACTGTTCGCATAAACACGGTGAAAGTCCTTGCAGGCTGCATCTTGTAGTTACGTTGCTGACCCAGATTCAGTCGCTCCAGCATTTTCAGACATTCTCAATTATGCCTGCCTCAGCCTCCGATGTGGTAGCTCCGGCAGATTTGTCTGCATATTCTTCTGAATTTTTTGTCCCTCTCTCCGAGAGACTTCTTTCTTATTTTCTGGTCAAGTCAAAAGGACTTCGCGCCCCGCCTGCCGGCATCATCGGGTAACCGGGACAACAGTTCTGTCAACCCGTATTTGCGACACCGGCATCTGCACCGCGGCTCATAGCCGTATGAGGGAGTATTTCAATTTACGTGTTGCCTATAAGGTAATCGCCTGGTGTTCAATTCGACAGGGGAGTTGCAATCCCTGCCAAAGTCCAATTCATATACGGAATGCGGTTGTGTCGTCAACCGGATTTGATTAGAAATAAATACGATGAAAAAAATATTATTCGCGCTTGCCGTTCTGGCATTGCTCTCAGGCTGTGCCAACGGAACAAAGAACGGAAAAGCAACTGACCATCACGATAACGAAACGTCACACGAAGGGCACGTACACGCTCCGGGAATCATCGAATTCTCAAAGGAAAAAGCTGAAGCTGCAGGCTTGCAGACGGAAATTGTGTCTGAAGGGCAGTTTAATTCAGTCATTAAAGTAAGCGGAGAAATCCTCCCGGCCCAGGGAGATGAAGCCTCTGCAGTCGCGACTTCTTCCGGAGTCGTGACATTCGGCAAGAACAAAATACTTCCGGGAATCAAGGTTACAAAAGGTGCGGATCTGGCTTACGTATCTGCACGTGAAATGGCTGAAGGTGACCCTGTTGCAAAGACTAAAGCTGAATATGAGGCCGCGAAAAATCAGTTCGAACGCGCGGAGTCATTGCTGAAATCAAATGCTGTTTCCCAAAAAGCATACGAACAGGCTAAGAAAGATTACGAAGTGTCGAAAGCGCAGTATGACGCGTATTCGAACAAGTCCGGTGTCAACGGCGTTGCGATACAGTCTCCGTTATCCGGCTACATTAAGCAAGTCTTTGTGAATGAGGGAGATTATGTCGAAGCCGGGCAGTTGATAGCATCGGTCTCCCAAAACAGCAGACTGCAGCTGCAGGCTGATTTGCCGGAAAAATTCTGGTCAATCGCGGGGCAAATAACCGGAGCCAACTTCAGACCGTCGTATTCCGACAAGACATTCAGCGTGAAGGAACTGGGCGGACGAATAGTATCTGTCGGCAGGACTTCCTCCGCAGGGTCATTTTATCTGCCGGTGATTTTTGAGTTCGCCAACAGAGGAAATTTTGTGCCCGGAGCATTCTGCGATATATATATCCTTGAAAATGTGAGAGATGGCATAATCTCTCTGCCTGAATCGGCATTGACGGAAGAGCAGGGCGTCTATTATGTTTATCTGAAAGTCGGTGAAGATGACTACAAGAAACAGGAAGTGAAAATAGGCGCAAGCGACGGCATAAGAAGGGAAATTCTCAAAGGCGTTGCCGTTGGCGATGAAGTGGTGACCGAAGGCGCATATCAGGTCAAACTCGCATCCGTTACAGGAGCGATACCGGGACATACACACAACCATTAGAATATAAACAGCTATGCTTGACAAGATTATAAGATTCTCATTGCAGAACAGGCTGTTTATATTGATTGCGGCGGTTCTGCTTATGGTCGGAGGCATATATACCACAGCCAATATGGACGTGGATGTCTTTCCGGACTTGAACGCACCTACTGTCGTGGTGATGACGGAGGCTACCGGTATGGCTCCGGAAGAGGTTGAACGTCTGGTCACTTTTCCTGTAGAAACTGCCGTGAACGGTGCTTCAAATGTTAGGCGTGTGCGTTCTTCTTCCACAACAGGATTCTCGGTCGTGTGGGTTGAATTCGATTGGGGTACAGATATTTACAGGGACAGGCAGATAGTTTCGGAAAAGCTCGCTGAAGTGGGCGAGTCCTTGCCGCCGGCTTGCGGAAAACCGACATTGGGACCTCAATCTTCAATTCTCGGCGAAGTTCTCATCATCGGACTTACATCTGATTCGACATCTATGCAGGACCTGCGTACACTTGCTGACTGGACTATCCGTCCGAGACTTCTGTCGTTGGGCGGAGTGGCTCAGGTGACAGTGCTCGGTGGCGATATAAAAGAGTATCAGATACTTCTGTCCCCTGAAAAAATGCGCCACTACGGTGTTTCGCTTCAGGAAGTGATGTCGGCTGCCGAAGATATGAATCGCAATTCATCCGGTGGCGTTCTATATGAATATGGAAATGAATATATTATAAGAGGTCTGCTCTCTACCGACAAGCTTGAGGATTTGGGACGTGCGGTAGTTAAGTTGGCGGGAGATGTTCCTGTGACTTTGGACAATATCGCTGAAATCAAGGTCGGCCCGAAAACACCTAAGCTCGGAGTCGCGTCGCACGAAGGTAAATCGTCAGTGCTTCTGACAGTTACGAAGCAGCCGGAGGCGAGTACGATAGAATTGACGAAGAAACTTGACAATGCGGTCGAAGTGCTTAAACCTCAGCTTCCCTCCGATGTAAAGGTATCGACGGACATATTCCGTCAGCAGAAATTCATTGACAGCTCAATCGACAATATCAAGAAATCTCTGTATGAAGGAGCCCTGTTCGTTGTCATAGTGCTGTTCTTCTTTCTGATGAACGTGCGCACCACTGTCATATCTTTGGTCACGATTCCGCTTTCGCTTCTCGTGTCTGTCCTTACACTCAAGTTTCTCGGATTGACTATCAATACGATGAGTATAGGAGGTATGGCAATTGCCATCGGTTCGCTTGTCGACGATGCCATCGTGGACGTCGAGAATGTGTTCAAGCATCTGAGACAGAACCGTAAACTTCCTGAGTCAGAAAGACTTCCGGTTCTTAAGGTGGTGTTCAATGCCTCAAGGGAAGTACGTCTTCCGATACTCAATTCGACATTCATCATAATTGTCAGTTTCATACCGCTGTTCTTTCTTACCGGAATGGAGGGGAGGATGCTAAGACCCCTTGGAATAGCATTTATAACAGCATTGTTTGCATCTACACTTGTGGCTTTGACCTTGACGCCGGTGCTTTGCAGCTTCCTGCTGGGCTCGGACAAGAGCGACAGGCAGGGCAAAGACCCAGCATTGGTCAGGTGGCTGCAAAAATGGTATAAGGTGGCTCTGGAGTGGGTGCTGAAACACAAGAAAATAACTCTCGGCAGTGTCCTGGCGCTGTTCGCAGTGGCATTGGGCATATTCTTCAGTTTGGGAAGCAGCTTTTTGCCGGCATTTAACGAAGGCTCGTTCACAATCAACGTGAGCACGCTTCCGGGTGTTTCGCTCGAGGAATCCGACAATATCGGACGCAGGGCTGAGGAACTTCTGCTTACCGTGCCGGAGATCAAGACTGTAGCACGCAAAACAGGGCGCGCGGAACTTGATGAGCACGCTCTGGGTGTGAATGTGTCGGAGATTGAAGCCCCTTTTGAGTTGAAGAACAGGTCTAAAAGCGAGGTCGTTGAGGAAATCCGTCACAAACTCGGTATGCTGCCGGGGACGAATGTCGAAATCGGTCAGCCTATATCGCACCGTATTGACGCGATGCTTTCGGGAACCCGCGCCAACATCGCCATAAAATTGTTCGGAACGGATTTGAACAAGATGTTCGAGCTCGGAAACAAGATAAAATCAGAGATTTCCACAATACCCGGAGTTGTGGACCTGAATGTGGAGCAGCAGGTCGAACGTCCTCAGCTTCAGATCGTTCCAAAACGCGATATGTTGGCGAAATATGGAATTTCTCCTTCTGAATTTTCAGAAATCATCGAAGTCTGTCTTGAGGGAAAGGTCGTGTCGCAGGTGTATGAAGGCAACAAAGTCTTTGACCTTACAGTCAAAGCAGACGACAACAGCAGAGCCACCATTGATGACATCCGCAACATATCAGTAGATGCCGCAGTAGGGAAGATTCCGCTTGGGCAGATAGCGGAAGTGCGCTCTGCATCGGGCCCGAACACAATCAACAGAGAGAATGTCGCCCGCAAGATTGTCATTTCGGCGAATGTGTCAGACGGTGATTTGCAGGGCGCCGTGAACCGGATACGCAAGAAGATAAATGAAAATGTGCAGTTGCCGGAAGGCTACCACGTGGAATACGGTGGCCAGTTCGAGAGCGCGCAGTCGGCTACGAGGACATTGATGCTCACGTCATTGATGGCGATAATAGTGATATTCTTGCTGCTCTATGGGCAGTTCAAAGATATCCGTCAGGCATCTGCCGTGCTGCTGAACCTTCCTCTGGCGCTGATCGGAGGTGTCTTCGCGATTTTCTTTGCTGACAAAATCATAAGCATTCCTGCCATTATCGGATTCATTTCACTGTTCGGAGTGGCGACAAGAAACGGTATGTTGTTGATAGACAGATATAATGAACTCCGTAAAGAAGGCCTTTCGGTACAGGATGCCATTATGCGCGGCTCGCTCGACCGTCTGAATCCTATCCTGATGACTGCTCTTACCTCGGCCCTGGCGCTGATTCCTTTGGCGCTGGGCGGTGAGTTGCCGGGCAACGAAATCCAGAGTCCTATGGCTAAGGTGCTTCTGGGAGGACTTCTCACCTCGACAATGCTCAACGGTTTCATCATACCGGTGGTATATATGCTGATTTCCGGGAAAGAAAAATCCGGTGGAGGTCCGAACACAGGCCTGAACGAAATCTGATGCGGGTATATATCTGATATGTAAACACTTATAAGATTGTATAAAATGAATAAATATAATTATGGCGCTGTGCGGTTGCCGCTCATTTTCTGCGCATTATTCTGCACTTTTTTGTGGCCTGAGCAGTCGTATGCTCAGAACGGAGTTGATGACATTCTTGCTGGTATAGAAAAGAATAATGTCGAGCTTCAGGCATTGCGTAAGCGTACGGATTCAGAGCAGGCCGGATTCAAGTCGGAGCGCGCACTGGATGCTCCGGAGGTCGGCTTTGATTATCTCTGGGGCAGTCCCGCCGATATTGGCAACAGAAAGGATATATCTGTGACTCAGAGTTTTGACGTTGCCGCGCTTTCCGGTGTCAGAGGTAAATTGGCATCGTCCAGAACCGACCTTTCGGAATGGCAATATAAGATTGAGAGACAGCGGATTATGCTTGAAGCCAAGAAACTGTGCATAAAGGTCGTATATTGCAATGCCGTGGCAAAGGAACTGTCTGAGAGGATGGCGCTTGCGGAGACGATGATGCAGGCCGGCAGCGAGATGGTAAAGAGAGGCGAGGCAGACCCGTCAGAATCAAACAAGGCAAAGATGGCATACATTTCACAGAAAAGTGCCTGTGCGCGCAATGATGTGGAACTCAAGTCGTTGCTCACGGAGCTCAAAAGGATGAACGGAGGAATCCCTGTGGAAATAAATGACACGGAATATGCTCCGACGGAGACTTTGCCTGCGGATTTCAGTGCTTGGTATGCTGAAATGTCATCGGCGAGTCCGGAACTTTCGTATATGCGCAAAAATGTAGAGGTCAATGCGAATGCGGCCAAAACCGTGAAAATGTCCAATTATCCTAAACTGACAGCCGGATATATGGCTGAACTGGTGAAAGGCAGTAATTTCCGAGGTCTTACGCTGGGCGTGTCAATTCCGCTTTGGTCTGTCCGCAGCAGGACTCAACAGGCGAATTTGTCATACGAGGCGGCGACGTTGGAAGAAAAGAGCGCCTCGGAGCAGCTGTATTCTGATTATTCCAAGTTGTATGATGAATCTGCCGGACTTGGGCGGATGTGCGATGATTTGTCAGTTTCTCTGTCGGAGTCTGAAAAGTCGCTTTCTGTGACCGAGAGCAAATTCTTGGCAGGCGAAATATCTATGCTGGACAACATTATGGAGCATACGCTGTACTATTCTGTCGTTGACGAATATCTTGCCGCTCAAAGAGATTTTCATCTCGCCCTGGCGGAATTGTTTGTCTGGAAATTGTAAAAACGCTAACTTTATTGAACTTGATTAATAATCTTATGAGAACCAACCTGCTTGTTGTTTTTGCCGCTGTCCTTTATGCAGTGGCCTGTACAGCTCAAAAAGATGCCGATGAGGCTAGAGTTGAAAAATTGATGTCCAAGATGACATTGACGGAGAAAATCGGCCAAATGAGTCAGTTAGTTCCGGGAAAGGGAGTAGTGACCGGGCCTGGCGGAATCGAGACGGATATCGAGCAGGCGATCAAGGACGGCAATTGCGGTTCTATGCTGAACGCAAAGTCTCCCGAAGATATAATCAGGTATCAGAAATTGGCGGTTGACAGTTCCAGACTGGGAATTCCTATCTTGTTCGGTCATGACATTATACACGGAGCGAGAATAACATTTCCTGAGAATATCGGAATTTCCTGCTCCTGGGATCCGCAGATGGCGGAAAAAGTTGCAAGAGTTTCTGCAGAGGAGGCTTCCGCTTATGGAATAGCGTGGACGTTCTCGCCTATGTGTGATGTTGCGATTGACCCGCGATGGGGCAGGGTATCCGAGGGGTCAGGAGAGGATGCTTATCTATCAGGTCAACTTTCTGCGGCTATGGTACGTGGCTATCAGGGAAATGACCTCTCTGAAGGCAATACCATACTTGCCTGCGTCAAGCATTTTGCTGCGTACGGGGCGGCTGAGGCCGGACGTGACTACAATACTGTGGATATGTCCGAGATGATGTTCCGCGACCGCCATCTGCCGTCATATAAGGCGGCCATTGATGCCGGAGCGCTCAGCGTAATGTCCTCTTTCAATGATTTTATGGGGATTCCTGCCAGCGGGAACAAGTGGCTGCTTACTGATCTGTTGAGGGATGAGATGAAGTTCAATGGCTTTGTGGTTTCCGACTATAGTGCTGTCAGAGAGATGGTTAACCACGGAGTTGGGGACAAGAAGGATGTGGCCGGACTTGCCTTGAATGCCGGATTAAATATGGAAATGGTCTCCAGATATTACTCAAGGTATGCAGAGGAGCTTGTTGAAGAGGGCAAGGTCAGCGAGAAACAGATAGACAGGCTTTGCAAGGAAATCCTGATGGTGAAATGCAAACTGGGACTGTTTGACGATCCGTTCCGCTACGGTGGTGAAGGACGTTGGGAGAAAGAAACGTATCTTCCTGAGAATATGGAGATTGCCCGTGAGGTTGCAAGAAGTTCGATGGTGCTTCTGAAAAATGAAGACGAGATTCTGCCTCTCAAGGGATGTGAAAGGATAGCCATAATAGGTCCGGCTGCGGATTCAAAGAGCGAGATGGTGGGTGCATGGCAAGGTTTTGCGGAGTACGGCAAGCCTGTAAGTTTCTACGAGGGACTGAAAAGCCGTTTCCCTGATGCTGTAATCAGATGCGAGAAAGGAAGCGGATTCCTTGACCCTGTTGAAGGCGGCATTTCCAAGGCGGTGTCAGCGGCACGCAATTCCGATGTGGTACTTCTTGCACTCGGACTCCCGAACAAATGCAGCGGAGAAGCTACGTCATTGACGAATCTTGATATTCCTGCTCCTCAAAAGGCTTTGTTCGAGGCGGTTAAGGCCACAGGCAAGCCGATTGTAATGTTGCTTGTGACCGGCCGCCCGATGACGATAGCAGAAGAAGTCGCAGCTTCTGACGCGGTTCTTGTCACCTGGCATCCAGGCACTACGGCAGGCACGGCTCTCGCGGATGTTCTGTCGGGTGACTACAATCCGTCAGGAAGACTTACGATGACTTTCCCGCTTGAACTGGGTCAGGTTCCTATCCATTATAATGCTAAGGTGACAGGACGTCCGAGGGTTTCTCCTGAGAATAACGCAAAATATACTTCAAGGTATATGTTTACTCCGAACGAACCGCTTTTCGCTTTCGGCGAGGGCCTCAGCTACACCACATTCGATTATTCTGATCTTGAGGTGCTGACTCCTGAGGTGAAACTTGGTGAAACTGCAAAAGTCAGGGTTAAAGTTGCCAACACTGGAAGTCGTGACGGAGAGGAAGTCATACAGTTGTATGTTCAGGACCTGATAGGCAGTACCACACGACCTTGCAGAGAGCTTAAGGGATTCAAGAAAGTATTTCTGAAAGCAGGTGAGAGCCAGGTGGTTGAGTTTGAAATCACTTCGGAAAGCCGTGCGTTCTCGCGTGCCGACAAGACTTGGGGCGAGGAACCTGGCGATTTCAAAGTATATGTCGGTCACAGCTCCAAGGCGGATCTCAGTGCGGACTTTACTGTCGTAAAATAACGCAGTGGCGGAGGAGGCTTACAGCATTGTCCGTTTGTTGCCTCCTCCGAGACGCGTGCACACTCTCTGTCTCGTTAGAAATCAATAAGTGACAGCGCCCGGAGCGAATTCTTCCTGAGTTTTTGATCGGAGGGCGCTGCCGATTATTGTAATTATGCGGGGCATTTCGCAGAAAATTGAGCAGATTGTGGACAAAAAGTTTGCATAACAAGAAAAGTGTTGTAAATTTGCAGTCCCGTTGTTCAAGAAAGGGCAGACGGATACATTGAGATATGGTGTAATGGTAGCACTACAGATTCTGGCTCTGTCAGTGAGGGTTCGAATCCTTCTATCTCAACTAAATCTGGCTCGCAAGCCAGTCCTGGCGGGTTAGCTCAGCTGGTTAGAGCGCATGATTCATAATCATGAGGTCCGCAGTTCAATCCTGCGACCCGCTACAAAATTTAAAAGTCGACTGATTTTTTCAGCCGACTTTTTTTGTTATGCTTACTCATTTTTATTCTGTAAGCGTCTTGATTTCAAATCAAAAGCATTAACTTTGTGGCTGTTGATCAATTCTATAGGAGACAGGAACAAAGATCAGGCGCAGAGACCCAGGATCAGACCCGTAAGTCATAGGAACACAAAACTATAGTCAAAATAAAAATCATTGTGATGACAAAAAGAATCTTAACCGCAGCGTTGCTTTGCGTAACGACACTTGCGGGCGCGCAGGAAATCACACAATCCTGCAAGGACAGAGCGAAAACCCTTGTTGACCAGATGACTCTGGACGAGAAAATCGAGTACATCTCCGGCTACAATGACGGATTCCACATTATGCCGATAGAAAGACTCGGTATTCCGGAAATCAGGCTCGCAGACGGCCCTCAGGGAGTCAGAAACAACACCAAGAGCACATTGTTCGCGTGTGGAGTGGCAGCTGCCGCATCCTGGAATCAGGACTTGGCTTACGAAATGGGCGTTGCGCTCGGGCAGGATTCCAGAGCAAGAGGAGTGCACATATTGCTGGGCCCTGGCGTTAACATCTACAGGAGCCCTCTTTGCGGCCGAAACTTCGAATATATGGGAGAGGACCCATTCTTGGCATCAAGAACAGCCGTCAACTATATCAAGGGCGTTCAGTCACAGGGAGTTATGGCGACAATCAAGCATTTTGCCCTGAATAATCAAGAATACGACCGTCATCACGTCAGCTCCAACGCGGACGAAAGGACTATGAACGAGATCTATTTCCCGACATTCCGCGCCGCAGTTGAAGAAGCGCACGTCGGCTCAGTAATGACAAGCTATAATCTCGTAAATAACGTTCACTCTTCTGAAAACCGCTTCCTCATCAGAGAAAACCTGCGCGACAAGTGGGGATTCGAAGGACTGGTTATGTCTGACTGGACATCCACATACTCGACTCTTGAAGCGATGAAAAACGGAGTTGACCTCGAAATGCCGCGTGCATTCTATTTCAAGAAAGAATTCATAAAGCCGATGCTTGAAACCGGAGTGTTGAGCGAATCAGACATAAATGAGAAGGTGCAGAACATTCTCCAGACCTTGATAGCCTTCGGTTTTCTGGACAGGCCGCAACTCGACTCAAACATTTCCGAGGACAATGCCTACTCCCGCGAAGTGGCATATAAGATGGCAAGCGAATCTACCGTAATGCTGAAAAACGACGGCGTTCTTCCTCTGAAACCGGGCAAGAAGAACAAGATAGTCGTACTTGGCCCGAATGCTGACCGTATCCCTTGCGGAGGCGGAAGCGGAAGGGTAGATCCGTTGTATTCAATTTCACTTTATGCGGGCCTGCAGCAGCTTGGAAAGAATTTCCCTGTACAGCTTTTGTCCCCTGTCGAGGGCGTGAACTATGAGTCTGCGGAAAATGTAAAAGCCCTCGAATCAGCATCTACGGTGATTGTATCCGTAGGATTCGACATCAACACAGAAAAAGAAAATCATGACAGGACTTTCACGCTTCCTGAAGGCCAGGACGAGCTTATCCGCTTTGCCGCCGCACACAACAAGAATGTCGTTGTAGTAGTCTATTGCGGAGGCGGATTCGATATGGCACAATGGAAAGATGAAGTGAAAGCCATATTGCTCGGCTGGTATCCTGGCCAGGAAGGCGGTCTTGCACTGGCCCGTATGCTTGCAGGCGAATTCTCTCCGTCAGGAAGACTTCCGATGAGCATCGAGACTCAGTTCTCCGAAAATCCGGTATATGACAGCTATTATCCTAAGGAAAAAGCTGAAACAAAACGTGGATTTACAAATAGATATGTAACTTACAGAGAGGGTGTATTTATGGGTTACAGGGGCTACGAAAGACTGGGCACTCAGCCTCTCTACCCGTTCGGATATGGTCTTACTTATGGAAACTTCGAGTACAAAGACCTGTCAGTCACTCCTTCAGGAGACGGATTCGACGTGGTTTTCACATTGAAGAACAACAGCAAGAGGGCTGCATCCGAAGTCGCACAGGTCTATGTGGGCGAACAGAATCCTACCGTGCCACGTCCTGCAAAAGAACTTAAAGGATATGCTAAAGTGAAACTGGCCGGAGGCGAAAGCAAAACGGTGTCAATCCACCTCGGAACAAGCGCATTCTCATTCTACGATGTGGCAATCCACGATTTCCGCGCCAATGCGGGCAAATTCAACATTATGGTGGGAGCCTCTGTGGAAGATATCAAGCTGGAGACAGAAATAAGCCGATAATTATGGTTTAATCGCACGATGTTGCGACATTTCCTCTTTTTGGCAGGACCTGCGGCAAACGTTGCGCAATTTGTGATATATTTGCGCCGTTAACGGATTGAAGATTCATTTCAAAACAGGTTCTAAATGAGAGCGAACGCAGCGACTTCCATAATCGCGATAATGTTTATGTCAAATGTCGTATTGGCCGGAAATCCCGAGCCGATGCGGCATTTGTCATACCAGATTGACACGACTGGAATATATAAAGACAGAAATGACAGCCTTGAGGCTACAGTGTTTGTCGGCAGGCAGAACGGGAACTATTTGTCAAAGGGCAAGGAACTTCGCACAGAAGTCATCTCCTCCGCTGGCCTGAAGAAAATGGCCTGTTGCAATCTGGCTGAAAGCTTCGAGAATTCAGCCAGCGTGACAGTCGGCTATTCAGATGCCATCACAGGTGCCAGGCAGATACGTCTGCTCGGCTTGAGCGGAATATATACCCAGATGCTGGATGAAAACCGGCCTTCAATGCGCGGTCTCGCGGCGCCGTTCGGGTTGTCTTATGTGCCCGGGCAATGGCTGGAAAGCATACAAGTGTCAAAGGGTCTGTCTTCCGTGGTTAATGGCGTCGAAGCCATTACAGGACAGATAAATACGGAATACCGCAAGCCTACTGACGAGAAGCCGCTGTTTGTCAATGCGTCTGTAATGAACGACACGAAAGCGGATTTTAATATCGCGTCATCACTTCAGATGGGCGAGAAATGGAGTACCGTCCTGCTCGGTCACGTTTCCGGCAACTTCAAGACGTTTGACCATAACCACGACGGATTTATGGACGATCCGAAGTCTCTTCAATTCAATTTCGCGAACCGTTGGCTTTATTATGACGATTCAGGAGTTCAAGTGCGTTTCGGACTGAGAGCTCTGCAGGACAAACGTCAGGGCGGTCAGAGCGGATATGACTACAAGACATATACGCTTTCTTCCGGTTCACCCTGGGGCTCGGATATCACGAACCGTCAAATAAACGCGTACTTCAAGGTGGGCATTCCGTTGAGCGAAGACAATGCGAGGAACATTGCGGTGGTCGGCGATTATACTCTCACTGATATGGATTCGTGGTTCGGAGCATCGAGATATGACGCGACTCAGAATGCCGGCTTCTTCAACGTGCTGTTTCAGAACGAGATAAACGATGCACATAAATTCACGCTCTCGCTCGGGGGAACATTGGACAGATATGATGAAAATGTCCTGCGCATTGTGGCGGAACAGAATTTCGCGCCAGGAAAGGTTGTGAACAATTTCTACAATGCCGGGCTTTCCGGTGAATACACATTCCACGCAGGTGAGAAATTCTCTTCAATCGTCGGCATACGCGGAGACTGGTTCAACGGAGACGGATTCAAGTTCACGCCGCGCATAACCCTGAAATACACCCCGATAGAAGAAATCGTCTTGAGGGCCAATGCCGGTAGGGGACTTCGGCGTTCGCTCCCGCTGATTGACAATATCGGTGTATTCTCGACCGGAAAAGCTTTTGAGGGGGCGTTCAGCCAGCATATTCTTGAAGACGCCTGGACATACGGAGGCAATGCTACGTTTTATCTTCCGTTCGGCGCGTCTGACGATACGTATCTGAGCCTGGACTATTTCGGCACAAGATTCGGCGAACAGATGGTAGTTGATTATGAACACCGATTGAACAGGATTGATTTCTATGCTTTGGCCGGACGTCAGTCCTTCTCAAACAGCTATCAGGCAGATTTCAATGTGCAGCCATTCAAGGGCTTTACCGTGACAGCTACATTCAGATACACGGACGCAAAGATTGAATTGGCTGACCGCGGCCTTGTGGAAAAGCCGATGACGAGCAGATGCAAAGGCGTCCTGAACCTGCAATATGCGACCAACCTGAACAAGTGGGTATTCGATTTCACAGCTTCCGTCAACGGCTCGTCAAGAGTTTATGATTTTATGAAGGACTTGCGTGACGAGGATGGAAAATTGCTCTACCGCAATGGCAGGACTCAGGCGTATCCGCTTCTATATCTGCAGGTTACCAGGAGATTCAAAGGGTTGGACATTTATCTTGGAGCGGAAAATCTTACTAACTTCAGGCAAAAAGATGTTATATTGGGAACTGCAATGAACGAAGCATCTGCGATACACTCCGGAAATTCTCATTCTATAATAGATCCTTCGCTTTCCGACTTTGATGCCAGCGCAGTCTGGGGACCGATAATGGGCACGAAGATTTATCTTGGAGTCAGATTCACGCTTTGGAAATAACGGATCAGCAGTCCTTTTGCGGTTTCACGAAGCAGAAATTGCAGTATATTGACATTCGAGGATAATTTTCAACCTCAGGAATGTATATGACGTTTAAGCAAACAAGTTTTAAGACAATATAAAAATTATGAAAGGAATAGTTATAGCAGCGGCTGTCGCAGCCGCAATGTTCACCGCAATGCCGGCCATTGAAGCTAATGCTTTTGAATCTAACCTTACAGTCGCCGGAGCGCCTAAAAAGGAAGTAAAGACCGTCGTGTTCAAAGTCGGGCTCCACTGCCAGAATTGCGTAAAGAAAGTCAAGGAGAACATTTCTTTCGAGAAGGGCGTGAAGGGACTTGAGGTGTCGCTTGACAATAAGACAGTTACCGTTACATATGACCCGACAAAGACTGATGTGCCGACCCTGAAGAAAGCCATCGAGAAGCTCGGATACAAAGCCGAAGCCGTGCCGGAGAAGGCGTAGACTCGCTTATGCCTTGAAAACCAGCGCCGTCGCCCAGACCTCGCACCCCTCGCATCTGCCCACGAAACCGAGTTTTTCCGTTGTCGTGGCCTTGACGGATACGCAGTCCTCGCTTACTTCCAGTATCTTGGCAAGGACAGACCGCATCTGCGACACGTATTTTCCTATCTTCGGCCGTTGCAGAGCGATTGTAATGTCAACATTGCCGACATTATATCCTTCGCTGTGAACCAGTTCCATGACTTTAGCAAGCAGAATCTTGCTGTCCACTCCTTTCCATTCGTCGGAATTGTCAGGGAAATGATGGCCGATGTCGCCGAGTGCGAGTGCACCGAGCAGGGCATCGCACAAAGCGTGGATTGCCACATCTCCGTCTGAATGAGCGACAAAACCGCAGTCAGAATCTATCTTCACACCTCCGAGCCACATTTCAAGGCCTGGCGCAATCTGGTGTACATCATATCCGTTTCCTATTTTGAACGGGCATATCGGATTGTTCATATTGTCTCTATTATTTCGCTTGAAGTTACGATTTCCTGACAAAAATACACTAACTTCTTCGTAACTTTGCAGATTGTTGCAAACAGATTTTTAATAGATACTGAAATGGCATTTGACAGAAGAAGACGAAACGGCGGTAATCGCGAGAACGGAGATTCAAGAAGAAAAAATGGCGCAAGAAGAGAAAACGGGCGCAGAAATGGAGGATCCTTTGGAACGGATCGCAGAAAGAGGGATGAAAAACCTTTGATGGAATGTCCTGAGGTGACGGGTACGGTTCAGATGACCCGTGACGGATATGTCTTCGTGAAAGTTGAGGGAATGGAGGACGATGTCTATGTCAGAAACGGCAAGACAAGAGGAGCGTTGAACGGAGATGTTGTCAAAGTTGCCATAACAAGAGAAAAGACTGATACGAAACGCCAGGAAGGCGTAATCGTGAAGATAGAAGAGCGTTCGCGCAAACCTTTCGTTGGTGTTCTGCACGTTGTGGGAAACCAGGCCTGGGTGCTTATGCAGAGCCGTGTGATGCCTTATGATATAAGCGTGGACATTACTGACGCAGACAGTAAGCCGCTTATGCGCAGACGCGGGAATCTTCCCGAGACAGGATACCTGAAATCAATTGGAAATAAAGAATTTGCAGTTGCAGGAGTGACTGAGACGGTGGACGGAAAAGATTCAGAACTGAAAGTCCGTTCAGGTCTTAAGGTCGCTGCGCTGGTGGACAGCTGGGACAGAGGTGAGCCGAATCCTAAAGGCCATCTGGTCGATGTTCTTGGCGAGCCGGGCGAGAATGATACTGAGATGCACTCGATACTGGCGGAATATGGACTTCCATACAGATTTGAGGCTGAGGTAGAGAATGCTGCGGACGGCATTTCCGACAAGATTACATCTGCGGAAATAAAGAAACGCCGCGATTTCCGGGATACGCTGACATTCACCATCGACCCTGAAGATGCCAAGGACTTTGACGATGCTCTGTCTTTCAAGGTGTTGGATAACGGTAATTACGAGGTCGGCGTGCATATCGCTGACGTGTCACACTATGTGACCCCAGGCTCTGTGGTTGACAAAGAGGCTCAGGCGCGCGGAACATCAGTCTATCTGGTGGACCGTACAGTGCCTATGCTTCCGGAGAAACTTTCCAACAAATTGTGTTCGCTGCGTCCTAACGAGGAAAAATTGACATTCTCGGCAGTATTTGAGATAACGCCGCTCGCTAAAATCGTCAGCAACTGGTTCGGCCGCACAGTCATACGTTCGAACTACCGATTTGCGTATGAGACCGCACAGCAGATTATCGACAACGGCGAAAAGTCTCTCGAGATGGATCTGCGCGGAGGTACGGACGGTATTCACGCCGCAATAAAGGACCCGATTCTCGAGGCATCTCCAGAGGCTGCGGCAAAGCGCGCGAAGAAAGCGAAAGAAGAGGCTCAGATGTCAGGAGACGCATTTGCGGAATTCAAGGCTGCAGGACGTTCTGAGGCAATGATGGGTGCCGGCCTTTATGAGGGCTGCGTCATTCCGAGAGAACTTAAAGAGGCGATACTTACTCTGCACAAATTGGCATCCACCCTTCGTAAACGCAGATTCGCTTCAGGCGCAATCAGTTTCGAAAGACCTGAAATGAAGGTCGAGGTTGATGAAAAGGGCCGTCCTATACGTGTCTATCAGAAGATTTCGAAGGAAGCGAACTGGCTGATTGAGGAGTTTATGCTTCTTGCCAACCGCTCTGTCGCTGAGTTTATAGCAACTGACGGCAAGATGAATGGAGTCGCAAAGAAGAATGCAAAGACGTTCGTATATCGTATCCACGATGTTCCTAACCCGGAGAAAGTGGCTGGCTTGAGAGATTTCGCCGGCAATTTCGGATATAAGATGGAGGATGCTGATGACGGAAAGAAATTGGCCAAAGCATTGAACACCTTGCTTGCTGATGCCAAGGACAAGCCTGAATTCGGTGCAATCGAGATTTTGGCTCTGCGTTCAATGGCGAAAGCCTGCTACAGTACCGACAATATAGGACATTACGGTTTGGCGTTCAAGTTCTACACGCATTTCACGTCGCCTATCCGCCGTTATCCGGACACAATGGTTCACAGACTTCTGGCAATGTACCTGGACGGTGCAGATTCGCAAAGCAAGGCTTATTATCAGGAGCAGTGCAAGTATGCCTCTGAAAGAGAGGTTATTGCGGCTGAGGCAGAGCGGTCAAGCACCAAGTATAAGCTTGTAGAGTTTATGCAGGACAAGGTCGGCGGTGAATATGAAGGACATATCTCAGGTCTTACGGAATGGGGTATGTATGTGGAGATTGAGCCGACTAAGATAGAGGGTATGGTTGCTCTGCGCGACATTCATTCCGATTTCTTTGAATTTGACCAGGACCATTATCGTATTGTGGGCAGACGCTCAGGCGTAATATACAATCTCGGAGACCCTGTCAAGATTCGCGTGAAATCAACCAATCTGGAGCAGAAACTTCTTGATTATGAATTGGTTGAAACTGGAAATGAGGACTGCGTCGATCAGTATGAGGATATTCCTGGGCAGTACGAGGAGAGACGTCCTGCCGCCAAGGTGTTCGACAAGACATCACGCAGAAAGTCCGATGATGACAAAACTCCTAGAAAATCATCACGTCCGGCTCCCGGAGAAGGAGACAAGGAGGCCCGCAAAGCCAAGGTGAAGCAGGCCATAAAATTCTCCAAGTCCCAGTCTTCAAAGAGAAAAGGCGCTACTAAAAAATAATAAGGCGCAGAGCTTCGCAACTGAAGGTTGATTGCAAACTTTCTCGAAGCGTGTAGCGACCGGAATAAGAATTTCTATGGGCAGAGGTATCGACAATGGGAAATATCGGGAAATGAAAGTCGGGGACGGAGTGTTTGTTCCGGACTGTGACGTGGAATACCCTGAGAGCAACTCGGAGGAGCATATTGCCGGCGTGCGTTACGATGGACGAGACGTGGTATTGGACGATACTTACCCTTATCTGGATGATTCTTTCCATTATAAGCTTCATCATTTCCTAAACTGGTTTGTCCGCAATATTTATGTGACTCCAGTCAACAGATTGCGTTACGGCCTGAGAATCAAAGGGAGAGAGAATATTAAGCGCAATGCGGACCTGTTCAGAGACGGTGCTATGACGGTGTGCAACCACGTTTATAGATGGGATTTGGTGAGCGTTGTGGATGCAGTAGGAGCAAGTGACGTATGGTTTCCCATATTCGGCGATCATCTTCGCGGGAAAGATTACTGGTTTATGCGATTTGCCGGCGGTATCCCGATTCCGGAATCGCGTTCGGGAATGAGACCGTTCAATGAGGCTTTTGATGAACTGCACAGACGTAAGCAATGGATACACGTCTTCCCGGAAGCGGCGAGCTGGCGGTTCTATACCCCAATAAGATCTTTCAAGACGGGGGCTTTCACGATGGCGTACAAATACGCTCTGCCGGTGATTCCGTGCGTGATAACCTATCGTCCGAGAACCGGAATATACAAACTGTTCGAGAAACCTGATGTGCCGCTTCTGACGTTGCATATAGGCACGCCTGTCATTCCGGATACCTCAGTTCCGCGCAAGAAAGAAGTGGAACGAATCCTGAGAGAGTCACATCGCCAGATGGTTTCGATGGCGGGAATTCTCAATAACCCTTGGCCTGCCGAGATGCAGTAAACTGCCAAGTAAATTGGCTTGTCGCTTGTTTATACCCCAAAATACTCGAGCAATTCCCCCCACGTCATATCTCTGAATCGCTTGTCCTGTCGCGTGTGGATTGCCGTAGCGGCTGTCTGATATTTGCGATTACCTGTCAGGCCTTTCTCGTCAGTACAGTTCACCCTGTCATTGTCGCTTGAGCAATTTTTAGGGCAGGCTCTGTCATTCTCGCTGTCAATTATGTGGATGAACCGCATACCGGCATCGAGCGAACCTCCGTCGGAAGAAACCTTGTCTCCGATCATAACGGCATCGCTTGGAGCAACTCCCAACTGTTCGCAGAAACTTTCGAACACAATCCTGTTGGGCTTCAATCCGCCCAACTCAGGAGATTCCCGTATCAAATCAAATGAGTCAGCATCCAGTCCGCACGCCTTTAGCTTCTCTTTCGCGAATCCGTAATCTGAGAGCACTCCTATTTTATAGCCTTTCTTCAGACGCGAGAGCAACTCCTGCAGATGCGGCCTCGGGCCGAAATTCTTACCGATAATCCGGATCTGTGACGGCATATAGATGTCGTTGAACCATTTGCGGCATTTCCCCGCTTTGGCTTCCGAGCCTCCCGCCATCATAAGGAACAGTTCGCCGTAATACTCTTCGGCGCTTGAGAACTGCCTGGTCTTAAGTTTTTTACGGCATTTGCGCTCTGCTGCCAGATATCCGATATGCAGCGGATTTGACAATATGAGCCTCAAAGGAAAATGACGGGACTCATACAAAGTCCCGTCAAGATCAAATACTATCGCTTTCTCAGTCATTGATGACAAGTTCCTTGAATTTGGCGTGACGCGCCTCATCCTGAAGAAGAATGTTCAGTTTGAACTGGCCGTCCCTGGCTCCTTCTGCAATGCAGCGGCTCTTGAACTTTTCGAACGAATCCTTGCAAAGCCTGTGAGTCACAGGATCTTTAAGCCTCAGAGAATCACGTTTGGTGATGTACTCCACGTTCTGTTCGCGGAGATGCTTGTCCACTACTTCGGTGAATTTCTCGGCGGTTTCCTGAGTCGTACTCTGGTCTGCAAACTCATAGTAGAAATGGTATGCGGACAGGTCAAGATCTGCAAATCCGATGAAGAACGCGGTCTTGAGACCTGTTTCCGCCTCAGCCCTGTGGACAGCCTCGATGAACTGTCTTTCGTGCAGCTTCTCTCCCGTGATGGTGACGATGCCGTTGATTTTCTGGATGAGATGCACAGTCGGTGTGCCGACGAATTTCGGACCGGCCTCAAGCAAGTCATTCATATTGTATCTGTACAGTCCGGCGAACGTGGTCACGTAAGGGCAATACTTCTTACCCTCCTGAAGTTCATCCAACTGCAAGAATTTAGGATTCGGATTGTCGATATCCTCTTCCGCAATGAATTCATAATAATGGTAGTGCGGGAACAGCACCGTGTTCAGAGTGTCGTCCAGGACAAGGCCGAACCGGCATTCTGAAGAGAAATATCCGAATTCCTGATGCAGCATCTTCTCCGGGAATGAGCCGTTGATCTTGTCCAGATATACTCTGGTGTTTCCGCATTTCCAGGTATTGAGAATCTGGAGATTAGGCCAATAATGCTTTGGAAGCACAGTGCCGTATTTCTCCTTCAATGCCTTGAGCTCGGCAGCCCTTTTCGGATTAGGCTTCACCCACGCCTCAAGCTCTTTTCTGATTTCCGGCTCCAAATTGATCTTGTCGGAGATTGTTCCGTTTTCAATATCCTTGACGTACTCGTCATAGAACTTGTTCACGTTGCTCTGAAGCTCGACTATCGTGGAAGGATTGGCGGTTACGATCAGCGTCACGTCATTCTCCACGCCCATCCTCATAAGCACATAGTAACGTGCATTGTAATCTTTTATGGAATATACGCACTGCGGATTGGTATAAAGCGCCTTGACGAATCCTGGAGCATCTCTCTGAGTGACTCCGGATACGGAACCGAACACTGTGCCGTCCGGCGCATATCCCTCGATGACCTTTCCTACGATGGAAAGAATTTTCCCTTTATATACGTTCGGGCGGTTCTTGACGAAGTTGAAAAGCCACACTTTCGTCATCTTTCCATAGACTGTCTTGAGGTATCTTTCGGTGATTGGAATCCATTTCGGCTCTGAAGTAGTGCCTGAAGTGGTTGCGTACAGCACCGGTTTTCCCGGGAATAGAATGTCGCTCTCGCCGTGCTTGTGCCTTTCGACATAAGGTCTGAAATCCTCATAATCATTCGGTTTGACATTCTTCTGCCACAATGAGAACAGTTCATTGTCGTCCGTTGCCTGCAGAATCTCGGCGAACCCGTGTTCCTTGCCGTAAACCGTATCTTTAGCGTAATTGAGAATCTCTCTCAATGTGTTTGCACTTGTCTGCCGCGGATTCCTGCTGGCCTTCTTCAATTTAAGGTACTGGATTCCGCCGGCTGTGCCGAGGAGAAAGTTGGAAACAAGCTTGTCCTTGGTACTCATAGAATTTGTCAGTTAAGGTTTTATATACTTTTGTGAATAGCGCCGAAAATGCTCAGTTTGCCTTGCCGGCAACTTTCACGTCTATGCGCGGTTTGCCCAAAGCTTCCTTGAGTTGGCTGTCATATCTCAGACGGACCTGTATTCCGGCTTCCTGATAATAATATCTTGTAGCGATTTCTTCTTCGATGAACGGAATGATCTCCGACTTCTTCATCATCAAGAACTGCTCTTTTTCAATGTCAATGCGCTTCCCGAGTGCATCGAGTTCGGCTTTCATTGATTCTGCCATTCCGTCTTTCTCCAGTTCTTTCTTCATCTGGTCAAACAAAGTCTTGGCGCTTGACCTGTAGTCAAACTTCTGCTCCTTTGCATATTTGACGAAGTCTGCATAATCAGAATCACTGAAATGGAAATCCTCCAGCGCAGGGATACTCTCGTGAGTTCTTGCGTATTCGAGGGCGTATCTGTCTATGATTCCGTTGATTACAAGCGAATATACAAGACGGCTGTACTCCTTTACGGAAAGCGTGTCGTCAGGGGTGATTCCGCCTCCGTCACGTACAGGGCGTCCGCCTGCAGTCTTGAACTGGTGAGTGAGCGAGTCTGGGATGTGCCCTACGCTGCCGTCCTCATTCCTGTGACTGTAGTCTATCGCCTGGATACATCTTCCGCTCGGAGTATAGTATTTTGCCGTAGTGACCTTCAGCTGTCCGTTGTAAGGAAGCGGACGAACGCTCTGCACAAGGCCTTTGCCATAAGTTCTGCGTCCCATAATGGTGGCGCGGTCAAGGTCCTGGAATGCTCCGGAAACAATCTCTGATGAGGAAGCCGTGCCTGAATCCACGAGTACGATGATAGGAATCTCCGTGTCAACAGGCTCTGTCGTGGTGTGGTATTCCTGACTTGGCATATTGGAGTTGCCTTTGGATGATACGACCAGAGAGCCCTTAGGGACAAACAGCGAGACAATGTTGATGGCTTCATTCATCAGTCCGCCGCCATTTCCGCGAAGGTCAAGCACAAGTTGCTTCATACCTTGCTTCTTCAATTTGAAATATGCGTTGCGTATGTCGTTGGAGACATTCTCCGTAAATCCTGTCTGAAGTATGTATCCGGTGGTGTCATTGACCATTCCAGCATATTCGACGTCCGGAAGGTGGATTCTTTCCCTTGTGACAGTGACTTTAACAGTGTCACCGGCCTGCCAGGAGTCTCCACCGCGCAGTTTCTTCACGTCGAAGACGACAGTCGTTCCCGGCTTGCCCTTCATCTTGGATGTCGCGCCTTCTGCATTCAGTCCGTTCACGCTGACTCCGTCTATCGCCACAATCTCATCTCCGCATTTGAGGCCTACCTTGTATGCAGGAGAATTCATATATGGCTCGTTGATGACAACGTTGCTCTCCTTTGTGGGTTTATATATGATGGCTCCGATGCCTCCGTAAGTCTTGCCGATCATAAATTCGAAATCCTCGTTGTCCTCTTCCGGCACATACATAGTGTATGGGTCCAGGTTTTCCAGCATAGCCTCGATTCCGGCCTTCTCAATCCTGTCCAGAGGCAGAGAATCGACGTAAGATCTGTTCAGCTCTTTCAATATGGCGTTCTGGATTTCCACCCATTGCCCCAATTTGAAACTTTTGGACTGTCCGAATGCCGGAGTCATTGCAGACAAAAGCATAACGGATATGATTGCTGACTTTAAATTTTTCATAATTTGTATAAATGTTTTTAAGCCCGGTTTCTCTAAGAACTTGTCTTGAAATGTTTTACGCCTGATTGTTCTAAATCAGTTTATTCAAGTGGCCTTTTCGAAACCGATGGCAAAGGAGCAATGTCTGTGCCTGAATTTGATGCCAGGATGCTCGATTACATCTCGCAAAAATAAGAATTTTTGTTGATTGCCAATGAAATTGATACCTTTGCACCCGAAATATAATAAGGTAAATAAAGCAGTATGTTGATTATTTTTGCAACGGGCAATAGCTGTAAACTGCGTGAAGCATCAGAGATTTTAGGCGAGGGATTTGAGCTCGTTACCCCAGCCGAGAAAGGAATAACAGAAGATATTCCTGAAACAGGCACGACTCTGCGTGCCAATTCTTTACAGAAGGCGCAATACATCTTTGACCATACGGATGGTGCAGATTGTTTTGCTGACGACACAGGACTTGAAGTGGATATTCTGGGCGGCGCCCCGGGAGTGTATTCCGCAAGATATGCAGGTCCTTCCAAAGATTTCAATGCCAATATGGACAAATTGCTGAACGAGATGGCTCAGCAGGAGTTCGAAGCCTCTGTGGCGAGAGAATACGGCATTGCTACCCCCAAAGCTACCAGGCGCGCAAGATTCAAGACTGTCATCACATTGATATTGAACGGAGAGAAGCATTTCTTCGAAGGCGCTATGGAGGGTAAGATTTCATACTCCAAGGTCGGAAACGGAGGTTTCGGTTACGATTCAATATTCGTTGCGGATGAATATCCTGACAAGACTGTAGCCGAACTTACGGACGAGCAGAAAAATGCCATTTCTCATAGGGGAAAGGCATTGCGCGCTATGACAGACTGGCTCAAATCCCAGAAATAGAACATTTCACCCGATGGATGAATCCGCTATAGTTCTGAATACCACTAAGATACGTGACAACAGCATTGTCCTGCACGTGCTGAGCAAGAACTATGGCCGGAAGAGTTTCCTTGTGCGCACCGGAGCGAAGGCGAAGATGGCGTTCTATCTCCCGCTGAACATATTGGAGCTGGACATTACCGAGAACAAGAAATCGGACCTCTGGTATGCCAAGCCGCTGTCTGCCAAGTTTTCGCTGATGGGAATCAGAAACAATATCTTCAAGAACACGATGTCCCTGTTTATGTCGGAAGTTCTGTTCCGGGTAATAAAGGACGGCGCGAACGAGGAAGGTCTGTTTGACTGGTGTGAACGTCAGATACTTACGCTCGATGCGATGGAGTCTGATTTTTCCAATTTCCATATACGTTTTCTGCTGGAATTGTGTGTCGCATTGGGCTTTCGGCCGGAGTCTCCCGATATGATGGCATTCAGCGGGGAGAACCAGTCCGTTGTCGAAAAACTTATGCGTTCGGATTTGGCGGAGGCTATGCTGATACCCCTTAACGGCAGGACGCGCAATGACATAGCGGACTCTATTATAAGGTATCTGGAGTTTCATACCGAATCTGCAATCAATATCAAGTCGCTACAGGTCCTCAGGGAGTTGTTCGGCTGATAATGTGAAGCCCCGTTTGTCGCGAACTTCGTGGTGAACTTCATTGCGTAGGCTGATGCTCTTTTCATTTGCGCTTTCTTCGGGAAAATTGTAACTTTCGAAAATTTCCGGAAGTGCTTTCGGAACAATAGAGCGCAATAACACAAAACAAAGTTAGATATGATGAGTAGTAAGATGTTCTCATTTGCTCTCAAGAGTATGGCAGGAATCGCCGTGCTTGGAGCAGTCATCTCTTGCAACAGTGAGCCTAAGTATGCCAACCGTGCAGAGAAAATCGTGGCTGAAATCCACAATCCGCATTCAAAGAAAATCGTGGTCGCTTCTCACAGGGGTGACTGGAGAAACTATCCTGAAAATTCGATTCCTGCAATCGAGTCCGTCATCAAGATGGGCGTTGATATTATGGAACTTGACCTCAAGATGACAAAAGACAGCGTGCTTGTGCTTTGCCACGACCGTACAATCGACAGGACCACAAACGGAAAAGGCCGCGTTTGCGACATTACTTATGATTCTCTTATGACATTCAATCTGAAGAGAGCGCATAATGTCAAGACCGACTCCCTCAAGATGCCTACTCTCCGTCAGGCTCTCGAGTGCTGCAAAGACCGTATTGTAGTGAATGTTGACCAGGGATATGAATTCTACGATCAGGTTCTCGCCATCACCGAAGAACTTGGCGTGACAGACCAGATTCTCATAAAAGGCAAAAAGCCTGTTTCAGTTGTCGCTGAAAAGATGGCTGCACATCCTCATAATATGATGTATATGCCTATCATAGACATTCTGAAACCTAGCGGACAAAAACTCTTCTCCGAGTATATGGAGACAGGTACCGTTCCTTTGGCTTATGAAGTATGCTACAACCAGATGACTCCGGAAGTTGAGGAGTGTATGAAGAATGTCATCGCTACCGGCTCCAAACTTTGGGTCAACACTCTTTGGCCTTCATTGTGCGGTGGTGTAGGAAATGATGACGACGCAGCTTACGAGTGTGAGAATCCAGGCGAAGTTTACGACCAGTATATAAATATGGGCGTGACTATGATACAGACAGACAGACCTGCGTTCCTGATTGATTATCTGCGTAAGAAAGGTCTTCACGACTAATTAGTTAAGCATTAAGTTCCGGATTTTTAAAGCCGGAGTATAAGTCCGAGTGACTTATACTAACAATTAGTTATACTGAGCGTGGACAATACCAATTTTTTGGGATTGTCCACGCTTTTTGCGTGTAATAAATTTGCATCCGTAATCAGGAGACCGTTTTTGATTAGTATAAAGTGTTGTGACGGCTTCCGTAGAACTAGCGAAAGATGTTGAAGAAATTTATTTTGTCAGGGACCGCGCTTCTTGTGTCCGGCTTTTTTGCTTTTGCGCAGGAATCGGCGGAAAATGATGACACTCAGGATGTCAAGAAAGAAGTAAAGTCAGAGAAAACCGCAAAAATCCAGAATATATTCAGCCGTTTTTCCATAGGAGGCTATGGAGAGGCTGTTATGTCCCGTAATTTCTACAGCCAGAATTTCTATAGGTATCTGGATCCGGCTACATACAAGAATGACAAATCTCACGGCAGGTTTGACTTGCCGCACGTTACATTGAATCTCGGTTATGATTTCGGAAAGGGTTGGACTCTCGGAATGGAAATCGAATTCGAACACGGCGGTACGGAGTCCGCTGTCGAGATAGATGCGGACGAGAGTGGCGAATATGAGGCTGAGGTAGAGCGTGGCGGTGAGGTTGCGCTTGAGCAATTCTGGTTGAACAAAGCATTCGCAGATGGGCGTTTCAATATCAAAGCCGGAGAAATAATAATTCCGGTAGGCGAGATTAACCAGTATCACCTGCCTAACGAGTTTTTCTCAGTTTACCGTTCAGAAGGCGAGGCTAAATTCCTCCCGAATACCTGGCATCAGGTCGGCGTGTCGTTGTGGGGAAAACTTCCGCAGTGGAGATATGAGGCGATATTCACGTCCGGTCTGGATGCTGAGCGCTTCGGACACGACTGTTTCGTGCACTATGGTGCTGCAAGCCCTTATGAGTACAAAATCGGAAATACGTATGCCGGTGCAGCGAGAATCGACAACTATTCTGTTGACGGACTTAGACTTAGCCTGAGCGGATATTACGGACATTCATTCAAGAATACAGAGAGGAAGGCTTCCGCTTCATACGACGACTGTCACGGCGCTTTGGCGATAGGCAGTTTCGGATTCGAGCTCAACAGGTGGAATCTTATCGTGAGAGGAAATGCTACCTATGCCCATCTCTCTGATGCAGAGCGTATAACGACATTCAACAACGCTTACCCTAAGCATACTCAGCAGGACGGTTCCCCTTCCAAGCATTCTCCGATCGGCACAAGTGCATATTCTTTCGGAGGTGAGGCCGGATATGATGTTTTCGGGCTTGTCAACAGCTTGAAAGACAAGCAGAAACTCTATGTCTTCGGGCGATATGAAGACTATAATACCTATGCTTCCGGAAACAAAAAGGTCGCATACGATTATGACCACGTGAAGCGTATGGCGTTCGGTATCAACTATATGCCTATTCCGCAGATTATAGTGAAAGCAGAATATTCGAAGCGCTATCTCGATACCGCGTATAATGATGAGCCGGCTATTTCACTCGGCATTATGTTCGTCGGTTGGTTTAACCGGTAGCGTTCGGCCAGGTTGCAATTAAGAAAATCCCAAACATTCATTTTGAAAAATAATCACGAAAATATTATGAAAAAGTTTTTTAACTATTCACTCGTTGCACTTTCAGTGCTTGCTCTTTCAATGAGCGCAGTCAGCTGTGATGAGAACGAGGGGCAGAGCGAAGCGCTCAAGGCTCTCGAGGCTAAATTCAAAACCGTAAATTCAGACTTTGTAGAAAAGACAGTCAAGCCGACCTACAGGGCTCTTGCAGACAACGACAAACTGCTGGTCGAGCAGCTCAATAATCTGAAATCAGATGAAGATGTAGCTAAGGCCGGTGATTACTGGAAAGCGGCACGTCAGGACTGGGAATGGTCTGAGGCATTTCTCTTCGGCCCTGCCGGTGATTTCGGTATCGACCCGCACACTGATACCTGGCCATTCAACAGAAAGCAGTTCGACAACTATATGGCAAAGTATCATCCTGCAACTAACGAGGAAGATGCGGCGCTTATAGACGATGCAATCGCTACAGGTCAGAACTTGACTGGTTTCCACGCTGTTGAATACCTTATTTTCCGCGAAGGTCAGTCACGCAAATTTGCTGATATGACTGCCGATGAGATTTATTTCGCAAAGAGTGCCGCTCAGGACTTGTACCTCAGTTCATTGAAACTTGTTTCCGCTTGGGGTGGTGATGTTACTGATGAGGAGCAGGCTCTTCTTGATGAGGTTGAGTTCGAGTCCAAGGATTATGGCGAGGATTTCAAAAATGCCGGTACTGCGGGTTCAAGCTATTCGACAATATCTTTGGCTGCACGTCAGATTATCTCAGGTGCGCAGGATATAATCGGTGAGGTCCGCGATTCAAAAATCGGTTCTCCTGCTACCGGAGCTGATGTAAACTACATCGAGTCTCCTCACGCGTACAATTCCATCCAGGACTTCTATGACAACATTATGTCCTGCAAGCACTCACTTTATGGCGGATGGACTGTTTCGGGTGTTACTCCTGAGTCAAAATCACTTATCGGAGTCTGCCTTGACATTGATGAGTTCAAGGCTGCTGCAGAAAAAGTGGAATCCAAAATGGAGAATGCGCTTACTGCCGTCAACAATATGAAGAAGCCATTCGTGCTCTACTACAGCGATCAGAGCGCCAAAGATGCTATGTCTGCTCTTGACGAACTGGACAGCGCGTTGTCAGCACTTGATGAACTTATTGCTTCTTACGAGTAATAGTCAACCACTCTTTACAATAAAGAAGTAGAGGGCGAACTAATCACTAATTAGTCGCCCTCATTGCCGGATAATAAAAGATTCACTATGAAACTTAATTATTTAATATCAATTTCAATTGCGGCTTTGGCCATTGCAGGCTGTTCTAAGTCCAACAATTCCTCTTTGGGCCCTGTAAACCCGAAGGAGAATCCTGACGAGTATTATGCCGGAGGTAAACTTGGTACGACTACACTCGTCAACGCTTATGCGTATAAGCAGCCTACACCAGCTGTGGAAAATGCCGGTCTTCAGGCAGAATTCCAGGACGGTGAGATTCTCTTCGAAAGAGATTTCAACCCTAATACAGAAGGCGCGTTCACGGGACTTGGTCCTGTAGCAGTGCGCGTAGGCTGTCTGTATTGCCATCCGAATTACGGTCACGGAAAACGTCAGAACCGTTATCGTGCAAGCGATATGGGCAACGGATATCTCCTGGTCATTTATGACAAGCAGACTGACCAGTATATAAGATCAGTGGCCGGTATGCCTCAGACAGTTGCTATCGAGCCGTTCAAGGCTCCGATTGACGAGACAAAAATTGTGATCGACTGGAAGAACTATACCGACGAATGGGGCAACAAGTTCGATGACGGTGAAACTTATGAATTGACATATCCTGAGGTTACTATCCCGGGCGACGCTTATTATTCTCCTGTGACGGTGCTCAGAAACGGCGAGAAAGTAGTGATTCCTACAGCTCAGGTCGCCGATGAGATAGGTGTCCGTCTTGAATCCACGATTGGTATCTATGGAACAGGTCTTACCGACGCTATTCCTGAGGATGACATTACAGCACAGTGGGTAAGCGAAAGCGAGTATTTCAATTCTATCGGCAAGACTGACGCTCTTAACCCTCTCTATTGGGATCAGGCAGGAATGAAATGGAATTCCAAATATACCGGCGGTGACAAGAAATCTTACGTTCGCCGTTACACTTACGCTCTTACCCGCGGCCCTGTGCTTGACGGTCCTGGAGCAAACGCAATCTGGAATATCACCAATGTGACCCGTTCTGACAGAAGGAAACATTATCTTGATATGGACGGAACCATCTACGCCACGACATCGATGAATGACCCTGAGGTGCAGGCCGGTTTCGAGGATTATATCAACGAGGTTGACCCTGACAAGAAGCATCCTGAATGGCATACTGATAATATTGCTGACAATATCTACGCGTACCTTACAAGCAAGACTCTTGACGCCGAGATGTCTGACAAGTCTTACAAGAACCTGATGATCTGGCATCGCGGTCTGGCTGTTCCTGCGGCACGTAACGTGAATACGGACAAGTTCAAGGAAGGAAAACGTCTGTTTACGGAGCTCGGATGCGCCGCTTGCCACCGTCCGTCCTGGACAACAGGTGATGACAATGTTCAGGACCCTAATATGATGCTGGGCAACGATGATATGCCGCGTTATCCTAATCAGACCATCTGGCCATATTCTGACTTCGTTCAGCACAGGCTCTATATGGAAAATGACATCCGTACCGGATGGTGCCGTACGACTCCGCTTTGGGGACGTGGTCTCAGCAAACTTTGCACAGGTTCTGAGGACCGTCTTCACGACTGCCGTGCGAAGAATACTATGCAAGCCATAATGTGGCACGGCAATCCTAAGAGTGACGCGCGCCATTCTGTAGAGGAGTTCCGCAAGCTTACTTCCGAGCAGCGTGAAGCCGTGATTTACTTCTGCGAATCAATATAGTATGTAGTTGAAACCCAACGTTTTCATAAAGAAATGTTGCGGTTATGAATTCTTGGGCGGGTAAGATACGCAGTGTGCGTACTGCCCGCTCATTTCATTATCTTTGTGCCGGAAACGTTTGTAAACCGTCGTTTGGAAAAATCTGAAGGTATGAAAAGTCTAAGGAATTGGATTGTCGGTATCGTGGTCGTCCTGATTGTCGTGATGGCTGCCGCCACCTGCATTGAGAACGTAAAAGGAACTGCTTTTGTGGCTCAGTATGTCTATAGCTCCTGGTGGTTTGTGCTGTTGTGGGCAATACTTGCGGTCATAAGCATAAGGCTGATTGCCAGGTACAAGATGCACAGGCGCGTGCCTGTCTTTCTCCTGCACTTGTCCTTCCTGGTAATTCTCGCGGGTGCTCTTACTTCATATCTTACTGCTGTGAGCGGCGATGTCTATTTGCGTGAAGGAGAGACTGCGGACACGTTCGAGACAAAGGGTGGAGTTGTCAAAAATCTAGGCTTCTCATTGCATCTGGACAGTTTTGAGGTGCGATATTATCCCGGAACAGATGCACCTTCGGATTATGTGTCTCACGTTATGGTTGATGACGAGGATTTATCCATTTCTATGAATCATATAGGAGTCCATAATGGATATCGTTTCGTACAGTCGGGGTATGACAGCGATATGCAGGGTACGCACCTGCTGGTTCTGCACGACACGTGGGGGATTTTGATTACATATTCAGGATATGCGCTTCTGCTGCTTTCGATTATCCTGCTTCTTGTCGGGAAGTCATCCAGGATGCGGTATTGGTACAAAAAAGCGATTGCGAGTGCGTCCGCAGTGGTGCTATTGTCTTCACTTAATGCCCATGCGGAAGATTCAGTTGTCCCCGACAAGGAAATAGTCAGGGGATTCGGCAAGGTCTGCGTGTTGTATAACGGCAGAGTCTGTCCGGTAGGTACTGTAGCTGAAGACTTTGTCACTAAACTTTCGGGAAAGGCGAAGTGGAAAGGTTATTCTGCGCTGGACGTTTTTACGGGATGGACATTCAGTCCGATGGACTGGGAGGGCAAGAAGATTTTCCGGATAAAGGACAAGGTCGCCTGTCTCGCATTGGGAATAGACGGCCATTGGGCATCTTACGATGACTTTTGGGATGCTCAGAATGAATATAAACTGAAAGAGCCTCTGGAGAAGGCATATCGCGATGGCGATCTGGCGATGGTCAGGCACTTGCGCGATGCGGACGAGAAGTTCAATATCATAAGGATGTTCTACAACGGAGAATTTCTTAGGATGTTCCCATATTCAGATAAAGGCGGGAAATTGTCGTGGATTGCTCCCGGAGAGAGCAGGGTGGACCTGGAACTTCCGGAAGGGGAGTGGATGTTTGTCCGTAAGTCAATGGATTACGTGAATGAATGTGTCGTGACCGGAGATAATGACAGGGCTCTGATGCTGTTAGGGAAGATTCGTGATTATCAGCGCCTGCGTGCAGGAGAGGTGGTCCCGTCCGATTCCCGGTTGAGTATAGAACTGGCGTATGATTCGCTGAATGCTCTCAGATGGCCGGTGATGCTGTATCTTACTGTCTCATTGTTGCTTGCTATTCTGTATGTTATCGGAGTCTGCGAATGTCCGGGCGTAGTCTTAAGCCGGGTGCTTGCTGTCCTGATGTTGCTGCATATTTCCGTGCTGCTGGTGTTGAGGTGGATCGTTTCCGGACATATCCCGCTTTCCAACGGGTTTGAGACAATGCAATTCCTTGCGTTCTCCGTACTGGCAATGACGCTGTTGCTCCAGAACAGATTCAGGATCGTGCTCGGTTTCGGACCTCTGCTGGCGTCATTTGCTCTTCTTGTCGCGATGATCGGGCACGGAAGCCCGCAGATCACGCAGCTTATGCCTGTGCTGCAGTCTCCGCTGCTTTCGGTGCACGTGATGGTCATAATGTTTGCATATTCGCTGTTCGGCCTGATTACATTTGTCGGCATACAGGGGCTGGTACAGTCTGGACGAGGCAATGTCTCCAAATCAGAATCTCTGGCCGCCCTGTCGCACTTTCTGCTATATCCGGCAGTGTTCCTGCTCACGATTGGCATATTTATCGGGGCCGTTTGGGCTAATGTGTCGTGGGGACATTATTGGACTTGGGACCCTAAAGAAGTCTGGGCTCTGATAACGATGCTGATTTATATGGCTCCGCTCCACAGTTCAAGACTACGTGCGTTCAGTTCAACCAAATTCTTCCACTGGTATTGCGTCATCGCGTTCCTGAGCGTCCTGATAACCTATTTCGGCGTCAATTTCATCCTCGGCGGAATGCACAGCTACGCGTAGCCGCAAGTGCAGCCTTCCCTAAAAGAGGGAAATTTACATAGGACTTTATTTCTTTGACTTTCGGAAATGATATGTGGCGGTCAGCATAAATCGTCTGCCGTAGGTCGGTTTCCACGTCTGAGTCATAGCTTCCGAAGTGATGCTCATCGAATAGAGAGAACCTGCATTGAGAATGTCAAACGCCTCAATCTTTATCTCCAGACTCTTTTTGAGAAATGTCCTTCCTAAGGAGGCGTTCAGAATGTGTCGTGCGGTATTGACTCCGAGCCCGGACAGATAATCCAGATATAGAAGATTATAGGATACATTCCCAATGAATGGGGAGTATTTTGCCTTCAATGATGACGATAAATTATAATGGATGCTGTTCGAGAGCAGAGTGCCTGCTCCTCCGGAACTGTTTATCCAACTTGCACTTGGAGAAATGCTTGCTCTCCAATGCTTGTCAGGAGTCCACGATAAAGACAGTGAGGATGAAAGTCTGCTCTCTTCGAGATTTATACATTCACTGCCGAAATACATAGGGCTTTTAGTATATCCTCCATTAAGGACCAGACGTGCGTTTAACTTACGCCTTGCCATAAGTCTGCTTAACCGGAGTGTGAGAACTGATTCTGACTTGGGCGTATCCGCGTTTTCAAAAGTGTAGAGCATAGAGCCTGCGACAGCCTTATATCCATCCCAAGCAGTAAGTTCAGTGTCTTCAGTGAAGTAAATTACTTTCGACAATATGGAATTCCACGAAAGATTTTGTCTGAATGAGGCACTGAATGACAATAAACCGAATGACTTGCCCCAGTCAATACTCATATCTGTATCATAGGACGGCCTGATGTCGGGGTTGCCTCCGACTAACGAAAGAGTGTTCACGTCGGAGATTCTTTTTCGTATCTGCGATGCGGACGGGAGGGTTTGCTTTGCGGTTATGCCGACCTGCAGATTGTTCCAACTGAAATTGAACGACGGGAGTAGCGCCGGAAAACATTTTTTGACGGTTTCGGTGTAGGGAACTCTTTCAGTGCTGGCAAGCGTAGCCCAAGTTGATTCAAGACTGGCTTTCAAGTTGAGCTTCTGAGTCGAGTATTGAACAGCAAAACGTACTGTTGGTTGAATCAAGTCGAATGTGTAATCGTAAGTCTCTGAAAGGTAATTTATAGGCGTGCCGGAAATAATATCAGTGCTTTTCTGGCTTTTTGCATCTCGTCCGCAGGAAAATTGCAGGGCTCCGTCAATTGATAATGTTCTGGCAGATTCGTTGATAGGTAGCCATTCTGCGGATGCAGATAATTCGGCGTCAGTGCTTTTGCCGATTCCATCCGAGAATAGGTTCATTCGGACGGTGGATTCGGACAGCGTATCAATGCGAGTTGAGGGTGTTGTCGTTTTGTTGTTGTGCAGTGATAATTCTGAAGAAAAATTAAACTTCGGAAGGGTGTAATCTTGATAGCTCAGTCGCCCGAATAAGTCGTATTCATTCTGGTTTGAACTTCCGTATTCATTTCTGATAAGCGCATCTCCGTCCGATTTTACGTTTTCGGCATCTCGTGAGTGGCTGCCGATCTCAGTGAATTTGCCGCCAAAATGGCCATAGATATTTCTATGCGGGTCCTTGCTCAACTTAAGCACCATATTGACTTCGTGTGTGCCCGAGTGATTGCCGGAGATGGTCGTATCGCACGAACTTCTGCCTTGGGAACCGTCCTTAAGATAATGTTCAATCCTGCTTATAGCATTGTTCCTGTTGTATGAGTGAGAATATTTATATGAGGCTTTGATGCTGTTTCCGAAATCTCTTGAATTCCAGTATTTTTCAAAAGAGGCTCCGGCTATTGCGTCTTCCGTGTATGAAGATAATTGACCGGATTGAGAATTGATGTTGAGGAGCGTTGAAGAAGGCGAAAAATCCAAAGACTGCCCTAGTCCTTGAGACGTGTTGTCCAAGATGCCCATCGCATTGAATGATAATAATTCTGAGTAAAATGCAGCGGCGCCTATGCCAGTGTAACGCGCCTGTCCGGTATCGTCAGCACCGCCAGACACGGAAATTACGGCATCAGAAAATGAGATAAGGAATTCTTTGGTTTTAATGTCCAGTACACGTTGCTTTTCTGAATTATCGAGACCTCTGAGTTTATCCTCAGGCGTTTGCTCGTCATATACCTTTACTTGTGCGACTTCGGAAGCATATAATGCGTTAGGTGCAGCAAGTGTGTTGTCTCCGAATAAGAGAACTCCGTTCACGTATGTCCGTTTAACCTCTTTTCCGTCAACGGTTATTTTGTCTCCGGAGACTTTGAATCCAGGGAGTTTGTCCAATAAATCTCGGAGAGTCTCACCGTCTATCATTTGCACAGCGGCCGCATTGTAGATTGTCGTGTCGCCTATGTGTTTCAGCAGGGGAGTCTCAGCTGTCACTTTTGCCGCTCCAAGTTCCTCCTCTGACTTATTTAAGTTGAAATAACAGAGGTTCTGCCCAGGTACGAGATAGTATAATCCTTCTATTGTTTTGAATCCGACATAAGATACTTTTATTGAAGACGCTTCAGGTTTTATGTTAAAAAATTTAAAAGTTCCGTCTGGCTCTGTGGTGCTGGTTAATGTGTCTTTTTTTTCTTTGATATCATTGATGAGAATAACGTGAGCGCCATAAAGCGGCTCAGAAGAATTTGTTCCTTTCAGTGTATAAACGACCTTACCTTGCACAAACGCCGTTGAATCCTTTGCCGTCTGTCCAAAGGCAGTCAATGAGCAGAATAAAAGAATCAGACCAAGTAGATATTTATAAACGCGAGTGATATCCATAGCTTAACATAAGCTGTCGCTAATTTAGTTATTTCTCGGATATAATTGTGTTTTTCGGTTTGGCACGATAAATGCAATATCTGCGGACAAGTGAATAATATTATTGGTTGGTTATTATAATGGTTAGTTAGTAGTGTTTAGTTATCTATCTCGTTTATGCCAGATGTGAAATCCCGCTGAACGATGACAAGAAACAAAGAGGACGGTCGAAAGCAATTTCAACCGTCCTCTTCTCTTGTCATCCTCAAACAAGGAATGTCGCTGTAAACTGAATCAGTAAATCTGTAAAGAAAAGCAGTAG
>CAVKAQ010000003.1:0-67826 GCA_963654225.1 Butyricicoccaceae bacterium
TTGGCCTCTTCTTTGTTTATTGACGGTCGGTCGCGTTGCGCTACGCGCAAGTTTGCGTCTTACCCTCAGCCACTTCGTGGCAGGATGGTGCTCACACCATCCTACGGATTCCCAACCCCTGCAGGCTAACGCCTGCCGTCCCGAGGGACATCTCGCACCTCCGGTGCGGTAGAAGTTTTAACGGGGAAAGGATTCCCCGATACCCCTTCAGTCGCGTTGCTCCGAATAGGGTTCTTCATTGCTCTCTTATCTGTAAAACATCAAAAAACGGCGAATGCCGCTCGTCTCCTCCGGAGTCAAAAGAGTCGGAGATTCTGCTGAATAGCAAAAGTCTCCGACTTCTTTTGACCCTGCCTCCATCACGTCTAGTTTGCATTAGCCGCGGATTCCGGCACCCGCTTCCGTGCCGCGGGTGGCACGTCCTTCGTAGACGGCGGCATTCGCCCTGTTTCCGTTTATTGAGAACTGATAATGTTGTTATAGCAGCTGCCACATTGTAGGCAGTGGCTTTGCTTCATTCGCGGGATCTCCCGCGATTCTGGACACGCACTTCACATTAGGCTTTTCAAACCATTTGTCATTCACCTGGTATTCAGAGCAGCATCTCTGCCTTACCACGAACTCTGTCGTAGGATTTTCGAGAGTTACGGTGAAATCCACGACTTTCTGCGCAGTGGTGAATGCGATATTGTATGTTATCGTCTCGGAACTTAGAGGCAAAGTCTCTGTCGTCTGCTCGAACGCCGGGACAGGCTTGAACTCATCACCGTCCTTATACTCTATCATCCAATACTTTGCACCAAAACTGCCGGGATTGTATGTGTATCGCATCCTCAGTTGAGTACCTTCCGGGAAATCATAATTGCCTGTAGTCTCAAACTGCCACACATCGCCCGGCATAGGCCCGCTCATAACCGGCTGACCGCCGTTGGAGGCTTTGAGAATACTAAGGCCGGCAGCATCTCCAGTCCAAGAGGTCTTGTCTATCTGGATATAGCTGAGCTTGCCGCTGCCTTGTCCGTTCGCATTGTAATAACCGCGTTCTCCCGGCTCGTTGCTGTAGCGATATACGCCTACCTCTTCCTGTCCTGTCCACGTCATTATGCAGCCGTCAGACTTGGCTCTTTCTGGTGTGAAGTACCACTGCGCCAGTATCTTGCCCTCATCTTCCTCCTTGTCTTCTCCTTCCGGTTTTTCAAAATATGAAAGATCCGTCACCGTGTAAGGATGCTCGCAAGCCTCGTGTGCCGCTGTCTGACAGACTTTTGCGGTTGCTTCCGATATGCTTTCCGGATGGTAGCTGTTGCCGACTACGCTCTTTCCCATAATTTTTTCATACCATAGGCAACCGACTGTATATCGTCCTGTCGTATAGTTCAAATGCCAGCCGTCACGGTTCATATTGTCGCCTATATATGACGTCCTCGCATTCTGCACGGCATCCATACTGTTCATAAACAGACTGAATTCAGGGTGAGCCTGCATAACTTCCTTAGTCGCGGTGCAAATCATATTGTACATCACAGTCTGGTCATAACCGTAATAACTGAATTTAACCCCGGTATATCCGGTCTTGGCAGCCCACGGAGCGTGGTATACAAGCTTGGCATTCTTGCATTTCTCGCGCACAGCGTCAACGAGAGTAGTCAAGTCGGGCTCCATAGAATGAGTGACTCCGTTATAAGTCGTGTTATAGAATCCGTGATAGCCTGCCCCTTCCTGTACGCTGATGAATGTCCAATCCTCATCTGCAAGGGCTGTGGACATTTTCACGTCAGCTACCTTCGTGAGAGTTCCGTTTACGATTTTTCTGTAGCTGTATGCCGCGGCGTCGGAAACGGCATTGGCCGCGTGCTTTTCAAGCGGGCACCCGCCTATGTACAGGTCACCGATGATGACTTTCTGTCCTTCTGCCTCGAACAATCCATAAAGTTCCTGTTCTACGGCATCGGCCGAAAAGCTGTTGCCGATGGCAAGGATTTTTATGACATCGGGGAGTGACGGCTCGGGGTTGTCCGGGGTCGGTTCTGGTTCAGGTTCAGGAGCGGGCTCCGGATTTTCCGGTGTATCAGGAACTGACGGTACTTCTTCCCCTTGGGAAGGACTGCACGACAATACGGCAAAAGCCATTGCTGTGGCGAGAATGAATTGTAGTTTCATATTGAAATTATGTGGTTATATGCAGCGATGCGACCGCGTCCTCTCCGGCAAAATCCGGAGCATAGCTTGGCTCTTCGGTTCGCGGCAGGACAAAGGTAGTGTTTTCCGTCAAGACGTTTCCAGGTTTCGTAAAAAAATCGCATAGCCCCGCCACCCCTGCCGTGCGGTGAAACAGATGTATTTTTCTTGCATAGAAATACTAAATATTAGCATCTTTTGACAAAAATCTAACATTTTCAGTCAAATCCCTACACGCGGCAACCCTTATTTTTTGCTAACTTCACAATTTGAACTCAGGCGACTGATTTCTCTGAATTCACATAATAAACACTAAGAAGTTGTTTGAATTTCTGTTGAAAAAAACTCGAACAACGTCAAAAGCACCTATCGGGAATGGAACTGAAAAAATATCTCATCACGGCAGTTTTCTGCATAGCTTTCTCAGCAGCGGCGCAGGCAAAACTTCCGTCACGGGCAGAGATGCAAATGCAAACTCCGGAGCAGATGCAATCTCAGTCTCAGTCCGCCGACAGTTCAATCCTGGAATTGAGAAAAGTCAGAGACTCATTCATAAAAGTGACAATCGCCTCTTATTCGCCGTCGGATGAAGTCACACAAAACTTTCTTACCTATTCCCAGAACGGCCGCGCCTCCATCGACGTGCTCCTGATGCAGCTCTATCTCTCCGTGCAGCTTCCTCGGCAGGAAGTGGAACGGGTGATGTCTCTGTTTGATTATGAAGAAGGCCGGTGGAAAGATATTGACTACACTGACATGCATAGGGGTGGATGGGTTATGTCCTTGCATATCACCAGAATATATGCTCTCGCGAAGTCGTACAAATGTCCGGAATCCCCTTTCTATATGTCAAAGGACCTGAGTCTCCTGCTTCACAGGGCGGCCGGGTGGTGGTTCACAAACAAGCCGGTAAATCCGAATTGGTGGCATAACGACATAGGCGTTCCGAAGAAACTTACCGCCGCGATGATATTGCTTCACGACGAGTTATCGCAGGAAGAGATAGAAGGCGCGCTGTATGTGCTTGAGCGCTCGAAATTCGGCCGCACCGGTCAGAATAAATCCTGGCTCGCCGGCAACCAATTGATGAAGGCTCTGCTGATAGAGGACCCTGCGCTTGCACGTGAGGCTGTCCGGCAGATTGAGGAAGAAATCTATGTCACCGAAAACGAGGGTATCCAGAATGACTGGTCGTTTCATCAGCACGGCCCTCAGATGCAGTTCGGAAACTACGGCCTGGCTTTCGCGGAGGGAAATGCATTCTGGGCGAGAGTTCTGAACGGGACGGACTATGCTTTCAGTGAAAAGCAGATTGAGATATTGGAGAACTTCATTCTCAACGGGCTCTGTTGGACGGTATGGAAAGGAATTATGGACCCGAGCGCCTGCGGTAGGCAGCTTCACATCAACGGAGGCTGCGGAAAAGCATATTCTTGCGCCGTGGCTATGCTGAATATGGCGGCGTTGAACCGTCCGTTCAGCGAAGAATTCCGTCAGATTGCCGCAGCGAACTTCCAGCCTCAATTTTACGGAAATGAACTGGTCGGTGCGAGATATTACCCGCGTTCAGACTATGGCATTTTCCGCACTCCGGGGTGGTTTGCTTCTATGAGAATGCAGTCAGAAAGGACCATAGGTTATGAATTTACGAACACGGAGAATCTTCTTGCGCAGTTCAGTGCGGACGGGGCTATGATTCTTATGCAGTCCGGAAAAGAATACGAAAACATATTCCCATATTGGGACTGGAGAAAACTTCCAGGAGTGACTTCGTATGAAGACGGCAAACCGTTAGACACCAGTGACAAGAATGCCGACAAACAGAACAATTCTCTTCAGGTCGGAGCTTGGAACGGTGATAATGAGATGGTTACAGCTATGGAGGTGAACCGCTTCGGACTTCACGCTTTTAAGACAAGTTTCTTCTTCCCGGAAATCATTGTCTCACTCGGTTCTGACATTCATCGCGATAGGGAAGACATATTCCGCATAACAACTGCGCTCGACCAGAATCATCTTGACGGCAAGGTTGTTTCCGGAGTGGAGAAATGCCGCAAAGGAGGCTTGCAGACCGGGTGGGTGCACCACTGCGGAAAGGGATATGTAAGCCTTGACGGTGCTGAGTTGACTGTCGAGACCGGCCTTCAGACGGGTAACTGGAAAAATATGGCGCCGTCATACGACCGCCCGGACAGCGGTATGGTATTCAAATGCTATTTTGAGCACGATCCGCAGACGGTCAATGCTTACGCTTATGCAGTGCTTCCGTGCACATCGGCAAAGGCTGTCAAGTCATTCGCAAGGAATTATGCCAAAGGAACTGGCGCAGGACAGGATGCTCCGAACATTCTCTGCAACACCGCAGACTGTCAGGCCATCGCATATCGTGGGAATATCTATGCAGTAGCCCACAGGTCGGGCGAATACCAACTTGGAGACAATTCCCGGACTTTCGCGTCTCCGGGCATATATACAATCAAAGGAGAAGATATAAAATTTAGGGAGCTTCCGCTTTCTGCGGCGGAGCAGTCCCGGAATAAAAAATAACCATATAATATGATTAAAAGACTCATTCCAGCCGTGGTGTTGTCCATTGTCGCAGTCTCTTGTACATCTGTGACAAACACCATCAACGACAATGTCAACTTTGCAAAAAAACAGCTAGCCCCGCTTATCGCTGCCAGCGAGGATGGCGGACAGATCAGAACTCCTTCAACTGTCAAGGACGGGGAGGTCGTCTATGTTCCTGCCCGCGATTGGGTGAGCGGATTCTTCGCCGGTACGCTTTGGTATATGTATGAGCTTACAGGTGAGGAAAATTATGCAGTTCACGCGCAGAAGCATACGGAGGTTCTGCACGATATCCAGTTCTTCACGTCTCATCACGATGTTGGCTTCATGATTTACGACAGCTATGGCAACGGCTTGAGACTCAAGAATATCCCGGGTTATGACACTGTCCTGGTCAACACGGCCAAGTCGCTCGCGACCCGTTTCCGTCCTGAGGCAGGAGTTATCCAGTCTTGGAACGTGGATGGCGGATGGCAGAAAGAAAGAGGTTGGAAATGTCCGGTCATCATCGACAATATGATGAACCTCGAACTTCTTTTCCGTGCGAGCGAGATTTCCGGAGACCCGACTTTCCGCGAAATTGCCATCAGCCACGCTGACAAGACAATGGAAAACCACTTCCGTTCCGATTACAGCTGCTACCACGTGGTTGATTATGATCCGGAGACAGGTGATGTCCGCGGAAAATACACGGCGCAGGGTGCGGACGACGAGTCCCGTTGGGCTCGCGGACAGTCTTGGGCTCTTTATGGCTACACTATGACCTACCGGTTCACGAAAGATCAGCGCTATCTCGCTGAAGCTGAAAATATCGCGCATTTCCTTATCACAGAGCCTGATATGCCTACGGATTTCGTTCCGCTTTGGGATTATGATGCCGCGAAATATGGTGCCGAGAAGCCACAGTATGCTCCATACGAGAACCAGAGGGACGTGTCTTCAGGCGCGATTATGGCTTCAGCCCTCTACGAACTTTGGCAACACACGCAGAATGACGAATATCTCAAGGTCGCTGACAAAATCGTGAAGTCTCTCAGTGCCGCTCCATATCGCGCGGAGCTTGGAACCAACGACGGATTCCTACTCCAGCACTCAGTGGGAAGCATTCCTCACGGCAGCAGCATAGATGTCCCTTTGAACTATGCTGACTACTATCTTCTTGAGGCTCTTGTACGTCGTCGTCACATTGAAGCCGGTGAGAGCCCTGTTGAATAATAGCCTGTTTTCTTGAAAAGATGTATTGCGGTGCGGCAATGCGCCGCTTATGAAAATTCTAAATGATAATGGAAAAAGTTTTCGGATATATAATTGGTCTCGGTGCGGCTGTGATGATGCCGGTGATATTCACCATTCTAGGCATCTGCATAGGCATCAAGCCCGGAAAGGCCCTCAAGAGCGGTCTTCTCGTGGGTGTCGGTTTTGTCGGACTCTCAGTCGTGACAGGGCTCCTTACTAGTGCCCTTGGACCGGCCCTTTCCAAGGTTGTGGAAATCTACGGACTTCAACTCAAGGTCTTCGATATGGGATGGCCGGCTGCGGCATCGGTGGCATACAACACGGCTGTAGGTGCGCTTATTATTCCTGTCTGCCTCGGAGTGAATCTTCTGATGCTGCTTACAAAAACCACCAGGACAGTCAACATCGACCTGTGGAACTATTGGCATTTCGCATTTATCGGCGCTATGGTCTATTTCGCGATGGACAGCATTCTGTGGGGCTTCTTTGCCGCAATCGTATGCTACATCATAACGCTTGTGCTTGCCGACAGGACCGCATCGAAATTCCAGGGATTCTATGACGGAATGGAAGGAATATCAATTCCTCAGCCTTTCTGTCAGGGTTTTGTCCCATTCGCCGAGGCGATAAATGCAGGGCTGGACAAGATTCCAGGCTTCGACAAGGTGAATATCGATGCCGAAGGTATGAAAAAGAAATTCGGACTTTTCGGAGAGCCTTTGTTCCTAGGAGTCATCATCGGTATCCTCATAGGCTGCCTCTCCTGCTCAAGTTGGAGCGAGATTGTGGACAAGATTCCGTATATTCTCGGGCTCGGCATCAAGATCGGGGCTGTAATGGAGCTTATCCCGAGAATAACCTCTCTGTTCATAGAAGGTCTGAAACCAATCTCTGAGGCTACCAAGAGCCTGATTGACCGCAAGTTCAAGGGCGCGTCAGGAGTCAACATCGGAATGAGTCCGGCGCTTGTCATCGGTCATCCGACCACTCTCGTCGTGTCTCTGCTGCTCATACCGGTTACTCTGGTTCTTGCAGTCGTGCTTCCCGGCAACGAATTCCTTCCGCTTGCATCGCTTGCCGGAATGTTCTATATCTTCCCGATGGTGCTTCCGATTACTAAAGGAAATGTGGTTAAGACTTTCATCATAGGCCTAGTGGTGATTCTGATAGGACTCTATTTCGTGACAAATCTTTCTCCATACTTCACTCTTGCGGCACAGGATGTGTACGCACAGACCGGGGATGCCGCAGTGGCAATTCCGGAAGGTTTCCAGGGCGGTTCTCTGGACTTCGCTTCGAGCCCTCTGACTTGGGTCATTTTCCATCTTACGCACAGTTGCAAATGGATTGGCATTGTGGCTCTTGTTCTCTGCACAGGCGGTCTTGTCTCTTGGAACAGGGTTAAGATTGTCAGAGGACAGAAGTTTTAAGATATATAGTCAGATACATTAAAAAAATCAGTATAGGAAATATGAAGAAGTTGATACTTACTCTGGCCCTCGGGTCTATGATGGGACTCGCGGCTTTTGGACAGGTGAACTACAAGGTTCAGACAGCCTGCCATCCTGACGATGTGAAACACTATGACACACAGCGTTTGCGCAGTGCGTTCATTATGGAGAAAGTGATGGCTCCGGACGAAATCAATCTCACTTACACTCTCTACGACCGTCTTATCTACGGCGGAGTTATGCCGGTGAACAAGACTCTTGTCCTCGAAACATTCGATGAGCTCAAGGCTGAGCATTTTCTCGACCGCAGGGAGCTCGGAGTCGTAAACATTGCCGGAGATGGCGTTGTTACTGTGGATGGTAAAGAATACGCTCTCAAATACAAGGAGGCTCTCTATGTGGGCTGCGGAAAGAAAGAGGTTACCTTCAGGAGCGTGGATTCTAAGAATCCTGCAAAGTTCTATATCAATTCGGCTCCGGCATATAAGGAGTATGTGACTCAGCTCATTACGACAGACAAAAATGCTGACCCGAAGAAATACGCTTTCGCGATTTCCGATCATTACGGAAAGATGGAAGATTCCAATGACAGGGTTGTGAACCAGCTTATCGTATGGCCTGTCCTCAGCAGAGTAAAGGGCGGCGGAACCAATCAGCTTCAGATGGGTCTGACAGAACTCGCTCCTGGCTCAGTATGGAACACAATGCCGGCACATACGCATACACGCCGTATGGAGGCATATTTCTACTTCAACGTGGCTGAAGGAAATGCAATCTGCCATCTTATGGGACAGCCTCAGGAAGAAAGGCTCATCTGGCTTCACAATGAGCAGGCTGTGACTTCTCCGGAGTGGTCTATTCACGCTGCTGCGGGTACACGCAACTACACCTTCATCTGGGGTATGGCAGGTGAGAATCTCAACTACGGAGACAAAGACGAGATCTCATATCTCGATATGCGATAATAACGGCCAGACAGTCCCAAGCCGGCAACTGTTGTCGTGCAGTTCCGGTCGGACTGGTTGGACAATGTAAGATATTCATACATAGAAATATAACATTTAAAAAGTAAAACATTATGGTAAGTTTTTCACTCGAAGGAAAGGTTGCGCTTGTAACAGGTGCTTCCTATGGTATCGGTTTCGCCATTGCAACGGCATTCGCTGAGGCAGGCGCCAAGATCGCTTTCAATGACATCAAGCAGGAGCTTGTAGATAAGGGAATTGCTTCCTACAAGGAGTTGGGTATTGATGCTAAAGGTTATGTCTGCGACGTGACCAAGGAAGATCAGGTTCAGGAGCTCGTGAAGAAAGTTGAGAATGACCTCGGACCTGTCAACATTCTTGTGAACAATGCAGGTATCATCAAACGTATCCCTATGTGCGAAATGAAAGCTGAGGAATTCCGTCAGGTAATCGACGTTGACCTCAACGCGCCATTCATCGTATCCAAGGCTGTGATACCTTCTATGATCAAGCAGGGCGGCGGAAAGATTATCAACATCTGCTCTATGATGTCCGAACTCGGCCGTGAGACCGTTTCAGCTTATGCTGCAGCAAAGGGAGGACTCAAGATGCTTACCCGCAACATCGCTTCAGAGTACGGTGAATACAATATCCAGTGCAACGGTATAGGACCTGGTTACATCGCAACTCCTCAGACTGCGCCTCTTCGTGAGCGTCAGGCAGACGGCTCCCGTCATCCTTTTGACGCCTTCATCGTGGCTAAGACTCCTGCTGCCCGTTGGGGTACTACAGAAGACCTCAAGGGACCGGCTCTGTTCCTTGCATCTCCGGCTTCGGATTTCGTGAACGGCCACGTGCTTTATGTGGACGGCGGTATTCTCGCATACATCGGAAAGCAGCCTAAATAATGAAGCGCGAATTTATTGCAATTTCTCTTCTGTCCTGTATTCTCTGCTCTTGCGGAGTGCAGGACAGGACTGTTTATGTATCCAATGATACAGATGTGGACAGGCAGATGGAGACTGTATCCGTACCTTTCTCTTCTCTTGGTATCAAGGGACTGTCTGCCGAAAATGCTGTGGTGAAGACATCGGACGGCGTTGAAATTCCGAGCCAGACTGTTTCAGATGTGAATGGGGTGCAGAGTCTTATCTTCCAGGCAGATGTGAAGGCTTGCGAATCTGTGGCTTTTACGGTTTCAAAGGGCACTCCTGAGGTATATGACACCCTGACCCGTAGCCGTTATGTGCCTGAAAGAAAGGATGATTACGCTTATGAGAACAATGTTGTCGTGGGGCGTATTTATGGCCCTGCACTTGAAGGCCCGAGAACATTCGGCCCGGATGTGTGGATAAAGAACACATCACGTTTCGTATTTGAAGACTGGCTTGCCGGCAAAGATTTTCATAGGAATCACGGTGAGGGAATGGACTGCTATATGGTGGGAAATGCTCTCGGTGGCGGGGCTTGCGCTCCGATTGAAGGCGAGAAGGTTCTTGCCGGTGACAACTACCAGACTTGGAAAAGATTGTCAAACGGCCCGTTGAGGACTGAGGCTGAGTTTACCTATCCTGTCATCAATGTCAACGGGGTCGGAATAAAGACTTTCAGGACTCTGTCCCTTGATGCCAATACGAGACTTGTCCATTGGACAACCTCCTTCGAGGCTGAGGGGCTTGATTCTCTGGATGTATTTGTCGGCGCGGTCGTTCACGACACTGTTTCCTTTGAGTTCGGGAAAAACTACGTGTCATTCACCGAGTGGGCATCTGACAGCAAACTCGATGACCCGCATCTCGACGGGCAGATCAGCATCGGCGTCGTGCTCTCCCGTAACCTGAAGGGAGAACCTGTCGTTATCGACGGACACGCCGGTTTCCGGTTCAAACTTGCCTGCGGGCAGGCTGTCGAGTTCTGGACGGCTTCCGGCTGGAATGAAGGCGGAGTGGAAAGCCCTGAGTCTTGGAATGCCTATATGAAGTCTCAGGCTTATGCGCTCAATCATCCGTTAAAGGTTGAGGTGGCTGACTGTAGGGAAAACTGATTTTATTCCATAAATTTGCAAGGTTAAAGCAAATTTTGATTTATGTTCGAGTTGTTGTTCGTTCATTGGCACGTTGATCCTGTGATATTCCATCTCGGGAGTTTTGGCCTAAGGTGGTACTCATTACTTTTCATTTCGGGCTTCATACTCGGATGGTTCATTTTCAGGTGGTTCTTCAGAAGAGAAGGCGTGTCCGAAAACTTGTTGGACTCTTTGCTTTATACGCTTCTGATAGCCACAATCGTAGGCGCCAGACTCGGGCATTGCATCTTCTATCAGCCTGATTACTATTTCGGCAGCTGGGAGGGTTTCCTGGAAATCTTTATGCCTTGGAAGGGAGGTCTGGCGAGTCACGGCGGCACTATCGCCTTGCTTATTGCAATGCTTTGGTACGCACACCATTATGGGCGAAAAAATAACTTTGATTTCGTGTGGTTGCTTGACAGATTGTGCATAGCGGTGGCCTTTGCTGCGACATTCATCCGTCTAGGCAACCTTATGAATTCCGAGATTTATGGAGACGTCACCACACTCCCGTGGGGATTCATATTTGATTTGAGACACGAGACCGAGCCGAAGCATCCGACTCAGATCTATGAGGCCTTGACATATCTCATTTTGGGAATAATGCTTATAAGCTTGTATAAGTACAAACTGAATAAACTCTATCGAGGTACATTCATCGGTATTTTCTTCATCGTATGCTTCGGTATGCGTTTCCTTATCGAGTTCATCAAAGAGCCTCAGGTGGAATTTGAAAATGATATGGTGCTGAATATGGGGCAGTTGCTTAGTATTCCGTTTGTGCTTTTGGGCATCGGATTCCTGATATATGCCTATGTGAAGAAACAGCCTGCGGCTATTGTGCAGCCAAGTGTTTCAAATCATAGGAAATAGGGTTTGAATACAAAGGGGCCTGCGACGTTGTTCTACTGACTAAAAAGTCATAGATCAGAATCGTAGCGGCCGAATGTGAATGAAATAGAGAGAGTAACTAAAAGTCACTTTTTAGTCGCTCTCTCCGCTTTATGATATGATTTGAAGTTGGCTTGCCGTTTAGAGTCCAGTCGCAAAACTGCACTTTAAGAACGTGTTGTGTTGGAGAATGTGAACCTTTAGAACGTAAAATAGTCCAAATGTCGCCAAAAATGGACATTTCGCGGTGCATTTTTTGCATTTCTGCACCGCCGTTGGTTACAGTTAAAACAGATAACGTGAAATTAAAACAAATTATGAAAAACAAAATTCCGGGATTGCTGTTGATTACAGCCTCGGTAATGATGTCATTCAGCGCGAGAGCGCAAGAAATTGACACTACTACAACCGCAACAGTCATTACGCTTGACGAAGCGCTGAAAATCGCGCTGAGCGAAAATGTCTCAGTCAGAGTCGCTGACAAAGAAATCGAGCGCAGCGGTTATGCCAAGAAAGGCACATACGCATCATTATTCCCGCAGATAGACCTTACCGGTTCATTTATGAGAACCATCAAGAAGCAGGTGATGTATATGGATATGGATATGAGCAGCTTTATGGGAGGCGGCAGCGAAGACGGGACAGATGCAGGAACTGATTCGGGTTCATCTTCAAGCAGCAGTTCTTCATCGGGCGGCGGAATCGAAGTCGGCAGATGGAATACCTACAATGCCGGTATTTCCGCATCTATGCCTCTTGTGAATGCCCAGTTGTGGAAAAGTATCAAAATTTCTGGGATGGATGTGGAACTTTCCGTCGAGAAAGCAAGATCTTCCAGACTGGATATGGTTACCCAGGTCAAGCAGGCGTTCTATGCTGTCCTTCTTGCAAAGGAGGCGCTCAATGTCTATAAGGACGTGTACGACAACGCCGTGAAGAATTTTGAGCAGACGAAGATGCGCTACAATGCTCAGAAAGCCTCCGAGCTTGATTTTACCAGAGCGAAATCTACAGTCGCCAACGCGGTTCCTAATGTATATAACGCCGAGAGTTCTGTAATATTGGCATTGTGGCAGCTCAAGGCCGTGATGGGCGTTGAACTCGACCAGGATATAGATGTCGCCGGCAATCTTGACGATTATTCCGGCATCGTGACATCAGATGAATACAATTCTGAATCGTTGACGTTGGACTACAACACTACAATGCGTCAGCTTGCGATTCAGGCAAATCAGCTTGCTGAAACTGTACGCCTTCAGAAATATGCTTATCTGCCTACATTGGCGCTGACATTTTCGTACAGCCTGAACGCGATGACCAACGATTTCAAGTTCAGCGATTACAAGTGGACACCTTATTCTTATGTCGGACTCAGCCTGAGCATCCCTATATTCTCTGGCGGAAAGCGCTACAATGATGTGCGCCAGGCAAAAGTCCAGGCTTCCGAGCTTGCTCTTCAGGTCAGCGACACGGAGCGTAAACTGAAAATCTCCATCCGTCAGTATCTCAACACGATGGAAACTCAGATGAAGAGCCATTCCGCTGCAGAGGAGGCTGTCGAGACAGCACAGAAAGCATACGATATTGCAGAGAAGTCATACAATGTCGGACGCAGCACCATTACGGAGCTTAACGATGCGCAGTTGGCGTTGACACAGGCTAGACTGAGCGTATCTCAGAGCATTTACAACTATGTTGTCGCAAAATCCAGCCTCGAGCAGGTTCTCGGCCACGATTTTATAGATGAGGACGGCAACGTTGACCTTGAAAACAAATAGATAATAAGACAATGAAAAATATGAAATTAAGATCCATTCTCTACGCTTCGGCAGCCGTGATGGCAGTCGGCTGTGCAAACGGCAGTACAGGAAAAAGCAGCGGGCAGACAGCCGCTCAAGCAGAAAAAGTATCCAATGTCAAGGTGATGTCCGTATCAGCAAAGGATGTCCCTCAGAATGAAATATATACGTCAACTGTTCTGGCTTATGCGACAAACAATATCGCGCCTCAGAGCCCTTCAAGAATACAGAAAATCTATGTTGAGGTCGGAGATTTCGTGCGTGCAGGTCAGATAGTAGCTAAGATGGACGAGGTAAGCCTCAATCAGTCACGTCTTTCGATGTCCAACGACTCCCTTGAGTATTGCCGACTGAAGAGCCTTTACGAGCAGGGCGGTGTGTCAAAATCAGATTTTGACGCGATTGAACTCAAGTATAATGTTTCCCGCAGCCAGTATGAGAATCTTCTCGAGAATACAATTCTCCGTTCACCTATCAATGGCGTGATTACTGCCAGAAATTATGACAGGGGCGATATGTACTCAGCGTCTCCTATCTATGTTGTGGCTCAGATTACCCCGGTGAAAATGTATGTGGGTGTTTCCGAGTCGGATTATACCAAGGTGAAGAAGAACGATGTCGTTACTTTGACGGTAGATGCTATCTCGGGCAAGACTTTCCAGGGACGTATCGCCAGAATCTTTCCTACGATGGATGCTGCTACCCACACCTTCACAGTTGAGGTCAATGTGGCTAATACTGACCGTCAGCTCAGGCCTGGAATGTACGCGAGAGTGACTGTGAACTTCGGTGAAAATCACAATGTTACCGTGCCTGACGATTGCGTTGTCAAGCAGCAGGGCTCAGGAGTGAGGTCCGTATTCATCCTCCAGGACAACGGCACTGTAAAAGAGTCTGTAGTAACTCTCGGCCGTCATTTCGGTACGGAATACGAGATTCTTTCCGGCATATCAGAGGGCGATAAAGTCGTCATCAAGGGACAGGCCAGCCTCAAGAACGGCGCTAAAGTCAACGTTCAGGAATAATATCCGTCAAATCGCTTAATTGTAAACAGATATGAGTCTATATAGATCAGCGGTGAATAAACCGGTAACGACTGCATTGGTCTTCATTGCCTTTGCGATCTTCGGTATATTCTCGTTTATGAAAACATCTATAGCCCTCTATCCGGACTTCGATGCCAATGTCATCCTCGTGATGTCGTCGTATCCGGGAGCGAGTGCTGCGGATATTGAAACTAACCTCACCAAAGTCCTGGAGAATGGACTCAACGGTGTGAGTGACCTTAAGGATATGACCTCCAGATCAAAGGAGAATATATCCATTATTACTTTGGAATTTAACTATGGTGTTGATATAGAGGAGGCTACGAACAATGTCCGCGACAAGTTGGATATGGTCAACTCTTCCCTGCCGGACCAGGCTACGACTCCGGTCATCTTCAAATTCAGTGCGGATGACCTTCCTATCCTGATTCTGGCCGCCACGGCAAATGAGAGCCTTCCGGGCCTTGACAAGATTCTGGACGACAAGGTGACGACTCCGCTCTCAAGAGTAAAAGGTGTCGGTACCGTGTCAGTCACAGGTGCTCCTACCCGAGAAATCCAGGTTTATTGTGACCCTAACAAGCTTCAGGCTTACGGTCTGTCAATAACAACGGTTTCAAGCATTATTTCTGCTGAAAACAAGAACGTGCCTTCAGGAAACATTGACGTGGGTTCTGAAACTTACTCTCTGCGTATCCAGAAAGAGTTCAGCGATCCTTCGGAGATATTGGGCATCGTGCTCTCATATAAAAATGGGGATGCCGTATATCTGAGGGATGTGGCTACCGTGAAGGATGGACAGGAAGAGAAAGAGCAGCAGGCATTTACGAACGGAATACAGTCCGCACAGATTGTCATTCAGAAGCAGACAGGAGCCAATACCGTAAACGTCATCAACGGAGTAAAGAAAGAATTGCAGACCATCGCGCAGACTTTGCCTGCGGATATCCATATCGAGACTGTCACTGACAGTTCAAGCAACATCGAGAACAGTATCAATTCCCTCAAGGAGACCATCATCATCACGTTCATAGTCGTTATGCTTGTGGTGTATGTGTTCCTCGGAAGATGGAGAGCGACATTCATCATCATACTTTCCATCCCTATCTCGTTGATGGCATCTCTCGTATATCTGTTCGCTACAGGCAATACATTGAATGTCATATCGATGTCCGCGCTGTCCATTGCGATCGGTATGGTCGTGGACGACTCGATTGTGGCGTTGGAGAACATCACGACGCATATCGAGAGGGGTGAGAAACCTAAGGAGGCTGCGGTGCACGGAACCGAGGAGGTCGGTATTTCCATCATCGCTTCCACTTTGACAATGCTCTGCGTGTTCCTTCCGCTTACGCTCATCTCCGGTATGTCCGGAATTATGTTCCGCCAGTTGGGATGGATTGTCAGCATCATTATGATAGTTTCAACTCTCGGTGCGCTTTGTCTGGTGCCTATGCTTTGCTCCAAGATGCTTCGTGCCGACAGGAAGAAGAGCAAACTTCACGACATGCTGTTTACTCCTATCGATAAAGGCTTGAACGCCATATCCGACGGATACGCCTGGATTATCAACTGGGCCGTAAGACACAGGAAGACAGTGATTTTTGGAGCATTCGGAATCTTTGTAGTGGTTTTGGCACTCCTTGGACCTAAAATCAAGACAGAGTATTTCCCTCACGCCGACCAGGGTCGTCTTACCGTGTCCATCGAGTTGAATGCGGGAACATCTCAGGATGTCACAGGCGAGTTTGCGCGCAATTTCTATAACAGAATATGTGAGGAAATCCCTGAAATAAAGATTTGCAGCTATACTTTCGGTCAGGCAGACTCTGACAATGCGTTCGCAAGTATGCAGACTAACGGTTCCAACATCATTTCGATGAACATCAACCTCGGAAGTATGGAACTTCGTGAGCGCTCTGCAAGCGATATCGCCGATGTGATACGTGCTGACTTGGCAGAATATCCGGAAGTGCACAAAGGAACTGTTACCGAAGGTATGGGCGGTATGGGCGGCGCCTCTTCAGTTGATGTGGAAATCTACGGATATGACTTCCAGACTACTGATCAGATTGCCAAAGAAATCAGGGAGAAGCTCCTTGTTGAGCCTGCTTTCGCGCAGGTGACCCTGAGCCGTGATCAGTACACGCCTGAATATCAGGTTGATTTCGACAGGGTCAAGTTGGCGGCAAACGGCCTCAACACCACCACGGCAGCTGCTGCGGTAAGTGCTGCGATGAGCGGTTCTGTGGGCTCTTACTATAGGGAAGACGGAGAGGAGTACGATATCAGAGTCCGTTATGCAAAGGGCTTCAGAACCAGCATCGAGGACATTGAAAATATCATCATCTACAATCCTGCAGGCAATGCTATAAAGATTAAGGACCTCGGCAAAGTGGTTGAGACAGAGGTGCCTCCTACTATCGAGCGCAAGAACAGGCAGCGTATGATAACCGTTTCCGGCGTCATTGCAGGTTCTCACGCGATGAGTGAAGGTGTGGAAGCAGCGCAACGTGCGATAAACGCTACCGATATTCCGTCGGAATTGAGCGTGAAGATTGCCGGTGATTACGAAGATCAGCAGGATATGTTCAGCGACCTCATTACCCTTATGATATTGATTATCCTCCTTGTCTATATGGTGATGGCATCTCAGTTCGAGTCGTTTATGAGTCCGTTTGTGATTATGTTCTCCGTGCCGTTCGCATTCGTCGGAGTGGTTCTCGGTCTGTGGGCAAGCAACACGGCTTTGGGTGTGATGGCGATGATCGGTATCTTGATTCTTATCGGTATTGTGGTGAAGAACGGTATTGTGCTTATTGACTACCTCATCCTGCTTCGTGAAAGGGGTATGGGCATACTGGATGCGGCTGTCGGTGCAGCAAGAAGCCGTCTCCGTCCTATCCTTATGACCACGCTTACCACTGTATTGGGTATGGTTCCAATGGCCATCGGTACAGGTGAGGGCTCGGAGATGTGGAGGTCGCTCGGTATCACGGTCGCTTGGGGTCTTACAATCTCGACAGTCGTTACTCTCGTGCTCATTCCTACCATCTACTGCGTGTTCGCTACCAGACAGGAAAAACACAAGCAGAAGAAATTGGCTAAGAAGGCTGCAGCTGCGGCATTGAAATAGTCTCCGTAAAAAAAGTGTTTCGCGGTTGCGGAACTTAAACGCAAAATTCAATAAGATGAAAGCGATATTCATATCATACAACCAGGCCTACAACGAGGAAATTGTAGATGTTCTTGACGCTCACTCGCAGAGAGGATTCACGCGCTGGCAGGATATTGACGGAAGGGGTTCGGTCAATGGCGAGCCTCATTACGGAAATCACGCATGGCCAGTGCAGAATCACGCCATTCTGACGTTTGTGGAGGATGACAAAGTGGACGCCATAATAGCTGAGTTGAAAGCTAAAGACGAGCAGACCAATGACTTGGGACTCCGCGCCTTTGTCTGGGACGCACATCAGGCATTCTAAAATCTGTCGCTTGGCGATTGTTGGCAGGCTATCAAAAAGAGATAGCATCCTCCGCTCAAAACGCAGGAAGAATAGTGATTAAGAGACTGCGGGTTCAATAAAACAAATAGGGAGTCTAAAAATAGTCTCCCTATTTGTTTTTTGTTAAAGTTGCCGCGGATTATTATATTTGTAGGTTAGGTTTCGCATTAGCGAAAGTTGGATTTTAGATTACAATTAAATACGAGGATAATTATGGCAAAAGTTGTTACAGACGAGAATTTCTCAGATATCATTTCCGGATCGCTTCCGGTTGTCATTGATTTTTGGGCTACCTGGTGCGGTCCCTGCCGTGCAATCTCTCCGATAGTGGAAGAGGTGGCTTCCGAATATGAAGGGAAAGCTGAAGTTGTAAAATGCAATGTTGACGATTGCGAGGAAGTTGCGGCAAAATGCGGCATCAGGAACATCCCTACACTGCTTTTCTATAAAGACGGTAAATTGGTTGACAGGCTGGTAGGCGCAGTTCCTAAGTCTGAGATTACGGCAAAAATTGATTCATTGCTTTAACATTTCGGCTATGAAAAAGAAAGTTGCTCTGGCGATAGCGCTGATTGCAGCAGTTCTTAGTCCGATTGTTTCCGGAGCCAGAGATTGGGATGACGCCCGTTTCGGAGTTATGGCCGGGTTTACTTCGTCGTCTTCCAACGCGAAGCATATTGATGCCAGTGCCATTGCAAACTACCACGTAGGAGTTACATTCGAATTGCCTATCGCTTATGGCTTTGCGGTTCAGCCGTCAGTGCTTTATCAGACTAAAGGAACGAGGCTGAGCGATGCCACAATCCACAACTTTAAGTTGGATACAAAGGTGGGCTATCTTGAAGTGCCTGTTCAAATACAGTGGGGACCGGATCTCGTGGCGTTTAGACCATATATTTTCGGAGAACCCTTCATCGGCTATGGGCTTCATACCTCTTCAGACGGTAAACTGGACGGCGCGACCGTGGATGTCAATTCCTTCGCAAAGACTGGAATTTCCAGATGGGAATACGGACTCGGACTCGGTGCCGGCATAGATGTGTGGAAAATACAGTTCTCTGTCAAGTATTATTGGAATTTCGGCTCGCTCTATTCAGATAGCGGAAAAATGGCTGACGTAGGCCAGCAGATCAAGTCCGCATTCAAGGACGGTCGCAATTTCAATGGGATATCTTTCTCGTTGGCATTCCTGTTTTAATAAAGCCTTCGCTATGGCAGAAGAAAAGAAATTGGTTATATATTGCTCCGCGAGTTTGATAGGGATAGACCCGAAATACAATCGCGCCGCGGATGAATTTGTCCGCAAGGCTGTGTCAAAAGGATATACGATTGTTTCAGGTGGCACTGTGAAAGGTATGATGGGAGTGGTTTCAGATGCTGTCTCGAATTGCGGAGGACGTCATATCGGCATTATTCCACGCTTTATGGAAGAGGTTGTCGCCAAGAATCTCTGCGAAGTGCACTGGACGGATACAATGTCAGAGAGGAAAGAAATGATGCGGGAAGGCACTTGTGCCGCGGTGGCATTGCCTGGCGGTATCGGGACGCTGGATGAGCTCATCGAGACTCTCACATTGGCGAAGCTGCATAAATACAATGGAAAGATTTTCGCGCTGAATATAGACGGATTCTATGACAAGCTCGCGGAACTGCTTGATTTCTATGTGAGTGTGAGAATGCTTGAGCCTGAGTCGCGGAGAATGATTGCTTTCCCGAAATCTGTGGACGAGTTGGTGGAACAGTTGTAGCGTATGGATTTCAACAGCATAAAGGAATACTTGAAGGATGACCTGGAAAAGGTAAACTCCATTATGACCTCGGCTCTGTCGAGCGAAATATCGTTGCTGGATTCTACCAACAAAATTTTACTGTCCCGCTCCGGCAAGCAGATACGCCCCGTGCTGGGATTGCTGACTGCCAAAGCTTGCTCCGGAGGTTTTACGTCAAAGGATACCCTGAATTATGCCGCGGCGAGCGAGCTTCTGCATAATGCTACATTGTTGCACGATGATGTGGCCGACAACAGCCCTGTGCGCAGAGGAGAGCCTACGGTTATGTCACTTCTCGGTGGCCGGGCGTCAGTGCTCCTGGGTGATTTCTGGCTTGTCAAGGCTATGGATTCGATTCTTGCGGGAGGCAATTCGGCTAACCGTGTAATGCGCATTTTCGCGTCAACTCTCTCGGACCTTGCGGAAGGCGAGCTTCTGCAACTTCAGAAAGCGGACAGCGGTGATACGCAAGAGACTGATTACTATAAGATTATATACAACAAAACTGCTTCGCTTTTTGTGGCTTCGGCAGTCTCTGCCGCATTGTCGGTGGGCGCGTCGGAAGAGAAAGTGAAAGCGGTGAAGGAGTTTGCGAAATGTCTCGGTCTGGCATTCCAGATAAAGGATGACATATTTGACTATCAGGAGAATGTCTCTACAGGAAAACCTGCCGGGATGGACCTGAAGGAGAAGAAAATGACATTGCCACTTCTTGGCGCATTGTCGAAAGTTGATGCGGAACAGGCATCGAAGATTCGAAGAATGGTCTGCAGCATAGACGAGCACCCTGAATATCAGTCACAAGTGCTGTCTTTTGTCAGAGAAAACGAGGGTGTCGAATATGCCGGTATGAGGCTTCGCGAATATGTTGAAAAGGCAAAGAGCGCATTGAGGCAGCTCGGCAAGTCACCGGATGTGTCGATGCTGGCTGACATAGCTGAATTTACGGCGGAAAGGGAAGTATGAAATTTTCTGACATCATAGGTAATGCGGAAGTAAAGGCTGCGTTGGTCAAAATGGCTGACAGCGGACGTATTCCGCACGCGATGATGTTTCACGAGAATGAAGGCTGCGGTGCGTTGGCGCTTATTGTCGCGTTTATGCAGTATCTGAACTGCAAGGCTGACAAGAATGGTGATTCCTGCGGTGTGTGCGCTACGTGCAATCAGATTTCCAAACTGATATATCCCGATTTGCATTTTGTGTATCCTGTTGCAGGAGAGAAAGTTACATCCCAGACATATATCCAGAAATGGCGTGACCTATTCGTCCGAAATCCGTTCTTCCTGGAGAACGAGTTGTATGAGGCGTTGGATATAGAGAAGAAATCTTCTTCCATATCGGTTGCCGATGCCAAGATCATATTGAGTGAGCTTTCTCTGTCTTCGTTCTCGGACGGATATAGGGGAGTAGTGATATGGCTGCCTGAAAAGATGAATCAGGAGGCGTCCAACAGGCTTCTGAAAATAGTGGAGGAGCCGTCAGAGAGGACATTGTTCTTCTTCGTGACACATCAGCCGGAGAAAGTCCTCAAAACCATACGCTCGAGATGTCAGTTGATTCGTGTGCTGCCGTCTTCCAAAGAGGAAATAGCTGGAGCATTGCCCAGATGGACAGGAATAGATGCCGAGGCCGCGGAATATGCGGCGGAGTTCGCGTCCGGGAGCATCGGCGTGGCGATAAGGAGTCTGGCGGAGAGGGACGAGAACGTGGAGATGATGGATGTCTTTATGAAACTGATGGACGGCATAGTCGCGCGCGATTTTCAGTCTGTGCTTGAGGCAGGGGAGACGATGGCCTCGTTTGAGTCAAGGGAAAAACAGAAAGCTTTTTGTAAATTTGCAAGCGAGGGCTTCCGCAAGATATATATGCTGCAGCAGAACTTGCAGTCCATTGCCGGAATAAGGCCGGAGGACAAGGATTTCTACGAAAATGCGGCGCGCAAGTGCGGACCGGCGTTTTGCCATAGGGCATTGTCTGCCGTAAGCCGTGCGAATTCGATGATTGCCCGCAACGTGAACCAGAAAATAGTCTTCACAAACTTGGTTGACCGCCTGTTTGTGAGTTAATATATATACGGAATAATATGGATAATAACGAAAATATACAGTTTGACTGCAGTCGCGGTTGCAAGGTCACCAGGGACAGTAACGACGAGCTCAACTGCACCTACAGGCGCGGATGCTGCAAACTGGAAGATTATAATTGGCTGAAAGGTATCTCGCAGGGGCAATATTCGGATTTGTTCGAGGTGAGATTCAAAAATACTCGTAAAGGCATCTATATCAATGCTTCAGGCCAGAGCATAAAGATGGGCGATATGGTGATTGTCGAGGCGCAGAGCGGTCACGACCTTGGAATCGTGACGCTTGAGGGCCCGATAGTCGGTCGCCAGATGAAGTGCAAGGGCATAGACGAAGATACAGAGTTCAAGAAGATATACCGCAAGGCGAAGCCGCTCGATATAGAGAAATGGCAGGAGGCTATCTCCAGAGAGCAGGAGACGATGATCCGTTCGCGTCAGATAGCTGTGGAACTCGGCCTGGATATGAAAATCGGAGATGTCGAGTTTCAGGGAGACGGAACAAAGGCTATATTCTATTATATAGCGGACGGACGTGTGGATTTCCGCCAGCTTATCAAGGTTTTTGCCGAGGAATTCCATATCAGGATTGAGATGAAGCAGATCGGCGCACGTCAGGAGGCCGGTCTTATCGGTGGTCTGGGTATCTGCGGAAGAGAACTCTGCTGCGCCAACTATATCACCAACTTCAAGTCCATAACCACTGCTGCGGCTCGTTGCCAGGACTTGTCGTTGAATCCGCAGAAACTTGCCGGCCAGTGCGGCAAACTCAAGTGCTGTCTCAATTACGAGGTTGCTACATATCTGGACGCACATTCAAGAATCCCGAGAGTGTCAGAGCCGTTGGAATTCCAGGACGGCTTGGCATATCTGATGAAGACGGATATCCTCAAGGAGATAATGTATTTCTCTTATGACAAGGGCTCGATGGCAAGTCTATTTCCGCTCGCCGCGTCCGAGGTGAGAGAAATCATCAAGATGAACCGCAACGGGGTCAAGCCGGAGTCACTCAAGACCGAGCCGGAACCGGAAGCTCCTGAATTCATTACGGCAGTGGGCGATGACAGTATCACACGTTTTGATGCTCCTAAGAGGGGGAAACGTTCACGTCCGCGCAGAGATCAGAGGCCTCGTCAGGAAGCCCGCGAAAATGGACCTCGTCAGCAGAATGAGGCTGATCAGAATCCGTCAGGACAGCGCCGTAATGACGGACCTCGCGGCCAGCGTCAGTCAGACAGGCAGAGAGGACCTCGCAGAAACGGCGGACGCCCGCAGAACCAAGCACAGGACGGTCAGAAAGCAAATAATGGATAGGATTCAAGTCGCACTCCTTGTCGCTTCGGCATTGTTGCCGTTGACCTTTTCCTGTTCTGAGCCGGTAAGTATCAACCAGTTTGTAAAGACAGGGGACAGAGACGGCTATGGCAGATATGTCTTTGATGTGGATATGCGGGATTCGCTGTCCGCATACAATGTGGACGTGGTCGCTTCGTTCTCCTGTGTGAACAGAGAATTCGCTTCATTCAAGTCTTTGCCGCTCACATTGTTATGGGAATCTCCCGCAGGACAGACTTATGAAGGGACTATGGATTTGACGCGCATTGCGATGAAAGACTCTTCCTATTATGAAAAAAGTTTCGAAGAAATTGTAGGGGAGAGACTTGTGCCTGCAGAATACGGAAGTTGGAAACTTTATGTCAAGGCTCCGGAAGACTCGTTGAAGAAATATGGATTGACAGGGCTCGGCCTTGTTGTCAGCAAAGAAAATTATGGGACACGGAAAGCTAAAAAAATTCAGTGAAAATTCGACATTCGCCTGTCTGCTTCAGCCGTCTTCGGAGGAGGTGCTGAACAAGGAAGAAGGGAAGTCCTGGTCACCGTTGAATCTTAGAGACCATCCGATAAAAGGCCATTGGAACGAGATTATGTTTCACGGCCGGAATTGTCCGATCGTTGTGGAACTCGGTTGCGGAAAGGGCGAATATACCACAGCATTGGCAGAGCGCAATCCCGACATAAATTACATAGGTGTTGACATCAAGGGCGCAAGAATGTGGAAGGGGGCTAAGTATGCCACTGAGAAGGAGCTGCCTAATGTCGCGTTTCTCCGGACAAGGATAGAATTCATCGAGGCTTTCTTTGCTCCGGGAGAAATATCTGAAATATGGCTCACGTTTTCGGATCCGCAGATGAAGAGTGAAAACAGCAGGCTGACCAGTCCAATGTTTCTGGAAAGATATAGGCATTTCCTGAAGCCGGGAGGAATTATACATCTCAAGACTGACAGCACGTTCCTCTATGAGTACACAATGTCTGTCTGCAAGGCGAATGGCTTGAAGGTCCTTGCCTCCACCTCTGATTTATACGGCAGTTCTTTGGATAATTCGGAGCTCTCGTCAGTTTGCGGAAAGGCCGCCGTGGATGCGCTGTTCGAGGTACAGACATTCTATGAACAGAACTTTCTGTCGCAAGGATTCAAGATAAACTACTGCTCATTCGTGATTGACAAGGACGGAACATTTGAATATCCTGATTTTGATGCCGCGTATTGGCGTTCCGTTGAGGCACCGCGTTTCCTTCCGGGAAGCGGACGGCCGTAGAACTGTTTCTGAATTACTTGGCAATCAGGGCTCTACCCAGTGGATTTTGATACCTTTGCGTTCCATGCCGCGGAACCAGGTCATCTGACGTTTTGCGAACTGGTGTATTGCATTGCCCAGCAGAATCTTCATCTCGTCGAGATTGAGAATCCCGAGCACATACTGTGTAACAAATTTATATTCAAGACCATAGTATGTGAGGTCTTCTGCTGGGATGCCACTGTCCAGAAGTCTTCGCACTTCGTCAGCCATACCTTCCTGAATCCTTGATTCCAGTCTTGCATCGATTCTCCGATTCCGTTCTTCTCTTGATACCAGCGTACCTATATAATAGGTGTTCTTCGGCAGATAGCAGGTGCTTTCGACAGGGTGCTCCTGGCTCCAGACTGCAATCTCGATGGCGCGGATGGCCCTTTTCTTCGTGTCGATGTCTGTCTTGTTGTGCAACGGCTTGAGTTTGCTCAGCATTTCCGTAAGTTCTTCAAGCGATTTGTTCTCAAGTTCCGCACGTAGCTCAGGTGAAGCCTGTACGTCAGGAATGGAGTATCCGCAGGTGGCGGCTTCAAGGTAAAGTCCTGAGCCTCCGCACAATATGGGCATTCCTTTTCTTTCGACAATTCCTTTGTATGCTTCCTCGAAGGCCTTCTGATACTTGTACAAGTCAAATTTGCTCCCGGCGTCCACTATGTCGATGAGATGATACGGCACGTCTCCGTATTCCCCGAGGTCTTTGCCTGTGCCTATGTCCATACCTCTATATACTTGTCTGGAGTCCCCGGATAGGATTTCAGCGCAGCCTTGAGCACGGTCGTTATCAAGCCCGGCCAGCCGGTTGAGTTGGCGTGCAAGCTCTACCGCATATTTAGTCTTTCCCGAGGCCGTAGGTCCGAGTACGCAGATGAGATCGATTTCCTTGTTTTTTATTTTCCGGAGAAGTTCCTCCGCATCGACAGTCTCAGGCGCAGGCAAGTCTGCGATATATGTATTGCTGTAGGGGTTCTTTATCGGCATTTTACAAGTTCCGTGATTTGGTGTTTTCCGGTGTTTTGATACAACGGAATTTTGACAAAATTATAAAGAAATTTCCATTTCTTTCGGGGCATTCATTATCTTTGTGCTCCATCCCGGCCTCAGCGATATGCTATGAAGCCATTTTGATTCAGGTATATACCGTTGTCGTTTCGGGATGCGAAGGAAAATATCGGGAGAAATTCTGGATTATGCGGAAAGAGAAAGTCAAAAATAGAGTCAATATCAACAACAAAAGAGCTTCGTTCGATTATGAGTTTCTGGAAACATATCAGGCGGGTATCGTGTTGTGCGGAACGGAGATAAAGTCTATCCGTGCCGGCAAGGCTTCTATGTCTGACGCTTTCTGCTATTTCGATAAAGGTCAGTTGTATGTCCGAGGTATCAATATCGCCTTGTATGCCTGGGGCTCCTGGGGACAGCACGCTCCATTAAGGGATAGGAAGCTGCTCCTTCAGAAGCGTGAACTGCGACATCTTCAGCAGAAAGTAAAAGAAAAGGGCCTCACCATCGTTGCGGTAAGGCTCTATATAGCTGATAACGGTTACGCCAAACTTTTCATAGCGTTGGCGCGCGGTAAGAAGCAGTATGACAAGCGGGAGTCTATTAAGGAGAAGGATATACGTCGCGCTATGGAGCGTGGCGAATAGAGGTTGAATAAAAAGCGTGTTACTGCGTTGTTCTCCTCGCCCAAATCCTCACAACTACAACCCGAACGTCGCCTTTACTTTATCGACGGAGTCAAGGAGTTCCCAGCCGAAGAACTGCAACACTTTCTCCACTTCTTTCCCACCGCGTATAACCTTCACGGATTTCGTATATGGCTTGCGTCCGACGTGTCCATAACTTGCGGTCGGTTCGTAGATAGGATTCTTCAACTGGAATTTATCGATAATCTTTGCAGGTCTGAGATCAAAGATTTCTCCGACTTTCTCGGCGATGAAAGCGTCGCTCAATCCGTTCTTCGCTGTGCCGTAGGTGTTTACGAAGATGCTTACAGGCCTTGCGACACCGATTGCGTATGCAAGCTGCACGAGCACCTCGTCCGCAACTCCTGCCGCCACAAGATTCTTGGCGATGTATCTGGCCGCATAAGCCGCTGATCTGTCAACCTTTGAAGGGTCTTTGCCGGAGAATGCTCCGCCGCCGTGCGCCCCGCGTCCGCCGTAAGTATCTACAATTATCTTGCGTCCTGTGAGTCCCGTGTCTCCGTGAGGACCTCCGATGACGAATTTTCCCGTCGGATTCACGTGGAGTATAAAGTCGTTCTTGAATAGGCTTGCAGTCTTCTCAGGCAGTGATGCGATGACCTTCGGCAGAAGAATCTTCCTTACGTCATTTTCAATCTTGTCGTGCATAGCCTTGTCCACCCTCTCCTGGCCGAACTGTCGCACAGCCTCCGCGTAACTCATATTCCCGAGCTCCGGAGACACGAACTCGTCGTGCTGAGTGGACACTACTATAGTATGTACGCGAACAGGATGATTCTGCTCATCATATTCGATAGTGAACTGGGATTTTGCGTCAGGTCTGAGGTATGGCATCAGTTCGAGGCTGTTCTTGCGGATGTCGGCAAGAATCTGCAAAGTAAGATGCGAAAGCGCCAGCGGAAGAGGCATATATTCCTCCGTGTCACGGCAGGCATAGCCGAACATCATTCCCTGGTCGCCGGCTCCCTGCTCCTCCGGTTCAGAGCGTACTACACCTCTATTTATATCAGCGCTCTGCTCGTGGATGGCGGAAAGCACTCCGCAGGAATTTCCGTCGAACATATAGTCAGCCTTGTCGTAGCCTATTTTGTTGATGACTTTGCGGACAGTGCCCTGAATGTCAACGTATGCATTTTCAGCGCGGACCTCACCGCCTACCACTACAAGGCCGGTGCTGCAGAAAGTTTCGCAGGCGACTTTTGACTCGGCGTCCTGGCGGAGAAATTCGTCGAGGACTGCATCTGAAATCTGATCGGCAACCTTGTCCGGATGTCCTTCAGAAACCGACTCTGACGTGAACAAATAATTCATATTCAATATCTTTATAATCTTTTGCGTGCCGAAGCTGCATCTTCAAGGCATAAAAAAACGTCCCACAAATGTGGAGACGTAACAAAAACACAAAACATTGATATGAAAAGTGGCTGCCTGCACGGCTGCCGAAGTCAACATTTTAGCATTTTTTTACGTGGTTGCAAGCAGACAAATCTCTCCACATTGTTGGTGCAAAGGTAAGCACCTTTATCTATATTGACAAATAAATTTTTCTTGTGAAAAAACATTGTGTGACCGCTCTTCGTTATTTAAATCGGTCATAACGCACTGCAACGCTATTTTGAGCATTTAAAATTTATAAAACATTATCTCATAGGAAAGTTTGTAACTAAACTTTAATGGTTTTATGTTTTTGGATTTGTAATTAAAATTCTAAATTTGCGGCAAAATAATAACAATCTCTATGAATTATTCTTTAAAGCATCTGTTGCTTGCTGGCATTGCAATGTTGGCAGGCACGCTAGCCTATGCTCAGGTGACTACGTCTTCAATGAGCGGACGTATCACCGATGAAAAAGGAGCGCCGATGACCGGAGCTGCTGTGGTGGCAACTCACGAGCCTTCAGGTACTGTTTACGGGGTAATTGTTAACCAGAACGGTCAGTATACCATCAACGGTATGCGTTCAGGAGGACCTTACAAAGTTGAGGTGTCTTCATTGGGTTACAATACTCTTGTCTTCAAAGATGTAACTCTCCAGCTTGCTGAGACTTACAATCTTAATGCAACCCTCAAGGAATCGACGGAGTTCCTGGAGCAGGTAGTGGTAGTTGGTACTGCAAAATCTAAATTCAGCAATGAAAAGACAGGTGCGGCAACCAATATCAATAATTCACAGATTTCGTCTCTGCCTACAGTCAGCAGAAGCATCACCGATGTCACCAGACTTTCACCTTATGGCGGAAACGGTATGTCATTCGCCGGAGCAGACGGACGTACAGCCAATTTCACCGTTGACGGTGCGAACTTCAACAACAACTTCGGTTTGAGTTCAAACCTTCCTGGTGGCGGCAGCCCTATCTCCATCGATGCCATCGAAGAACTTCAGGTGGTTATTTCTCCATTTGACGTTCGTCAGACAAACTTCATCGGAGGCGGTGTGAACGCAATCACCAAGTCAGGTACCAACACATTCAAGGGAACTGCTTATGTATTCCACAAGAATGAGAATCTCCGTGGTGACACCATCGGAGGTGAGCAGATCTCAGGTGCACGTGCAAAAGACCGCACGACTACTTATGGCTTCACCCTCGGCGGACCTATCGTAAAGAACAAACTCTTCTTCTTCGTCAACTTCGAGTATGTCAAGACTCCTACCATCGCAAACAGATGGAGAGGTTCGGAGGATGGCGTAGCTGATGCCAACAACTATATCTCACGTACAAAACTCTCTGACCTTCAGAAAGTTTCTGAATTCGTTAAAGATAAATACGGTTACGACACAGGCTCTTGGAGCAGTTTCCCTGCAGACGAGAGCAATATGAAGGTTCTTGCACGTATCGACTGGAACATCAACGAGAAGAATCATCTCGCAGTAAGATACAACTACACATTGAACAAAGGTTGGAATGCTCCTAACGGAACATCTATGGACGGCGGTACCAGAGCTTCAGGATACCGTACTTCACAGTACTCAATGTCTTATGCAAACTCAATGTACGCAATCGACAACCTTGTACATTCAGTTTCAGTTGATTTGAACAGCCGTATCAACGACAAACTTTCAAATCAGTTCCTTGCTACATTCTCAAAACTTGACGATGTCCGTGACACTCATTCAAGCGAGTTCCCGTTCATCGATATCCTCGACGGTGCAGGACAGAACTACATCGCTCTCGGATATGAGCTCTTCACTTGGAACAACGCTGTGCACAACACAGTTGCCAATGTAAGAGATGACATTACCTGGTATCTTGGAAACCACAAGATTACAGGAGGTCTGCGCTACGAATATCAGTTGGCTGACAACGCCTATATGAGAAACGGTTCAGGTTACTACCGTTACAAGACACTCGATGACTTCCTCAACGGAGCTGAGCCTGAGATTGTCAACCTTACTTACGGTTACAACGGAGAGAAGAATCCTGCAGCTACAGTACGTTTCCACCAGGCCGGCATTTATGCTCAGGACGAGTGGTCTGCAACTGACAAGTTCAAGCTTACTTACGGTATCCGTTTTGACGGTCTGTTCTTCGACAACAGCGATCTTGTCACCAACAATGCCATCAAAGCTCTTACCTACTATCCTAAGGCTTATGATTTCAAAGCTAAACATATCGACACAGGTAAATGGCCAAACACTCAGGTTTCCATCTCTCCTCGTGTAGGTTTCACTTGGGATGTTTTGGGTAACAAGGATCTTAAATTACGCGGCGGTACCGGTCTTTTCGTAGGTCGTCTGCCTCTCGTATTCTTCACCAATATGCCTACAAACAGCGGTTCTGTACAGTATCAGGCACAGATCAACGCTTCCAACGCTGCCAAGAAGGGCTTCTCTATGTCAGAGTTCGCAGGCGGTCTTGTTACAGACTCAAAGGGCAAGTCTACTGTTGACGCTTTGTACAAGAAACTCATCGGTCTCGGATATCCTGCAAACTACACATCTAAGGACGGTACTGTTCCGTCATCAATCAGTGCGGTTGACAGCAAGTTCAAGATGCCTCAGGTTTGGAAGACTTCTCTCGCGGTTGACTATTCATTCCCTACATCATTCCCATTCACAATGTCTGTTGAGGGTATCTACAACAAGACTATCAATGGTGTGATGATTTCAGACTGGAGTATCAAGGACGTTCGCGGTTTCGCCAAATTCAACGGCGTTGACAACCGTCCTATCTATCCTGATGATTTCCGCAACGGTACCAAGGCATTCGTTCTTGAGAATACCAACAAAGGATATGGCTATTCTGCAAGTGCTACCGTCAATATGACCCCGATTCCGGAGTTGAACATTATGGCGGCTTACACACACACCGTATCTAAGGAAATCACAAGTATGCCGGGTTCTGCAGCTGAGTCAGCGTTCACATACGTTCCTACTTACGCAGGTCCTAACAACATCAAACTTCACAACGCAATCAACGTCATTCCTGACAGATTCGTCGCTTCTGTAACTCACAACGACCATTGCGGCAACCACTTCAGCCTCATTTACGAGACTTGGAGAGGCTCAAGCAACTACTCGTTCATGACTACCAATGATATGAACGGTGACGGATATGCTTATGACGCAATCTATATCCCTACTGATGCTCAGGTGGCAAACAATGAATTCCGTTTCGTGTCAGACAATGACCGCGACAGATTCATGGCATTCGTCCACAAGGACAAATACCTCAGCAAACATCAGGGTGAATATGCTGAAGCATACAGCGTATATTCTCCTTGGGTTCACAGATTCGACTTCAGCTACAAGCACGACTTCAAGGTTAAGGTAGGCAAGACCACCAACATCCTTCAGCTCGGTTTCGATATCAAGAACCTTATGAACCTCTTCAACTCCAACTGGGGCGTAATGAAGATCATCAACCCTGCGATCGGTTCAGAAGCGAGAATTCTTAAATATGAAGGTATAGATGCAGACGGTTATGCAACATTCTCAACTCCGTCAGCAATCAGCGGTTCGACCAAGACCTTTACGGCTAACCACGCCATCGGTCAGTGCTGGTACGCATCTATCGGTATCAAATATATGTTCAACTAATACATTTGCAGCACGAATATGAAATCTAGATATATTTTTCCTGCAGTCCTGGCTGCTGTTGCAATGTTGGCAAGCTGCTCTGAGAAAGAGAATCTTTATCTCGACAATCTTCAGGTATCAAGCTCATACATTGCCATCAACGCAGAAGGCGGTGATTTCTCTATCGATGTCACAGCCACAGAGGATTGGACTATGGATTTCGATGTCGATGTAATCGGATCGAAACTTGATAAAGTGAAAGGTGTCGTAAAAGATACCACTCAGGTAAAGCAGCTTGATACTGACGGAAATTCCTGGTTTACAGCCTCCGTTCGCGGTGGCAGCAAAGGTAAGACCACTGTCAAATTCTCAGCTGAGGCTACTACCGCTTCAAGATCTTCCAATATCGTCATCAAGGCAGGCGACAAGGTTCAGAATCTTGTCGTTTCACAGAAAGTTGCAACAACTGACATCGCTGTGACTCCGCTCGCTGACGTATTGTCCGGCGCTGAAGGCAAGACATACCGTGTAAAGGGTACTTGCTCTACCATCTCAAATACCACTTACGGTAACTGGTATATGACTGATGATGCTGGCAACAGCCTCTATATCTATGGTACAGTTGACGCTTCAGGCTCATACAACTGGAGCAAATTCAACATCGCTCTCGGTGATGAGGTTACTGTAGAAGGTATCAAGGTCGTATATAGCGGAACCACCGAGCTTAAGGACGCTACTTTCATTTCTGTAAAGAAGGCTCTTCTTGCCAGCGATGATGTTGAGAAGTATATTGCGATGGATGCCGATCCGTTCACTATCAAATTGTCGCAGAAAGGAACAGGACTTTCATTCGAGTCTCAGGCTGACTGGCTTTCTTTCGAAGGCAACGGCTATACTTCTGACGGCAACGGAAATCTGACTTTCACTGTTAAAGCGGAGGAGAACGAGACAGGTGTTGCAAGAACCGGTACTCTTGTATTCAAGAGCACAAAGGGCAGCGAATCGACAGAGCTTCCTATAACTGTCACACAGTTGGCTACCAAGCCGATTGACTCCAATCTTCTTGAAGTCAGCAAGACTCTCCTCAATGGAACAAGCAAAGCTCCGAGAAGTTTCGATGTCAATCTTAAGAATGCAAAAGTGACTTACATAAACGGCAGCAATTACTTCATTGAGGATCAAGAAGGCGGACTGCTCGTATATAGCAATGCTCTCAGCCTCAAAGTGGGCCAGGTTATCAACGGCCGTGTCTGGGGTAAGGGTTATGCTTATAACAATGTCCCTGAGGCTACCGAGTTCAACCTTCAGTTTGCGGCTGTAACCACTTCAGATTCAAGCGTTGAGCCTACTGAGGTTACTCTTGCTGACCTTGCCGCAGATTACCAAAAGTATATGAGCCGTTACGTCAAGATTAAGGGCGTTACTGTAAGCACTGCAATCGATGTCAATTACGAGAAGCCAGAATCTCACGGTGCTGTTACTGACGGAACCAACACATTTAACCTTAATCACCAGAGCACAGGCAAGTTCAACGGTAGTAAGATATACTACTATGTTCAGGCAGCTGAAGGCAGCAAGGTGGATGTAGTATGTATTCCTTCGTGGTATAAGAATAGACAGCTGAATGTTTATGTTCAGAGCTGGATTACTGCTAGCAAATAATCGATACTGAGCGGATAATAAAAAGCGGTCTACTGCGTTGTTCTCCTTGCCCAAATCCTCACAACCACTAAGGTTGCTCCGGTATTGGGCGCGTCGAGAGCCTTGTATCCCATCTTTTTATTCAATCCATTGATAATATAAAAGAGGATGACTGATTCAGCCATCCTCTTTTTTTTTGTCTTCGGACATCTGCCGCTGTGTATAGGGCCTTGTACTGTCTTTATTCTAACTCCTTACTACAGACTGCGGATGGCGGACTCGACGGTCTCCTTCATCTTGTCGCGCAGCGTCTCGTCCTCGATATTGGCAAGGACCGGTGCGATGAAAGAAATCATTTGGAGAACCTTTGCTTCTGACTCCGGTATGCCGCGTGAACGCATATAGAACTGCTCGTCTTCGTTGAGCTGGCCTACAGTGGCGCCGTGCGAGCATTTTACATCGTCTGCATAGATTTCAAGCTGAGGCTTCGACTCTGCGTGAGCACCCTCGGACAACACCAGGTTGTGATTGGTCTGATATGCTTCGGTCTTCTGCGCATCTGGAGCGACGACAATCTTTCCATAGAACTTGACGTCAGATTTCCCTGCCGCGATTCCGTTGAATATCTGATAAGAAGTGCAATGCGGCTTTCTGTGGCGCACATCAGTGCGGATGCTGAGTTTTTCGTTTCCGTTGCACAGATACAATCCGGAGATGCTGACATCAGCACCTTCGCCGACAATGTCCACATTCACTTGAGCCTCGCCTTCAAAGCCCGGGAGTATCAGCACTGTCATCCGGACTTTAGCGCCAGCGTTCACTACAACATTGACGAACGGCAGTTTCTGCGAGCCGGAAAGAACATAAACCTCGTTGAAAGTAGAGCCTCCAGCGACCTCCAGAGTATCCGGATTGATTATGGCAGGCGTGTCGATATAATGTCCGGCATCGACTTCCTTTGACTTTTGACCGATATTGCTCATAGCCTAGAAGATGTCATAACCGTTGTCCTCAATCTTGTCCACAAGTTCGCGGCCGCCGGTAGTTACGATTTTACCGGCTTTAAGAACGTGTACAATATCCGGTACGATGTAGTCAAGCAGACGTTTGTAGTGTGTGATGACTATGGCGGATTTCTCCGGAGTGTGCAATGAGCGGACACCTTCCGCAACAATTCTGAGAGCATCCACGTCCAATCCGCTGTCAGTTTCGTCAAGAATTGACAGAGTAGGGTCCAGCATCGCCATCTGGAAAATCTCATTGCGCTTTTTCTCTCCGCCTGAGAATCCGACGTTTACGTCGCGTTTCGAAAATTCAGAACGCATCTGCACGAACGCCATCTTTTCTTTCATCAGTTTGAGAAAGTCTCCTGCTTTCATCGGCTCCAGACCTTCAGCCTTTCTTTTGGCGTTAATGGCTGTCTTCATAAAGTTCGTGATGGAGACTCCCGGCAGTTCGATCGGATATTGGAAAGACATGAAGATTCCGGCCCAAGAGCGTTCCTCAGGAGACATCGCGAGCAAGTCCTTGCCCATAAATGTGATGCTGCCCTCGGTGACTGTGTATGACGGTTTTCCGGTAAGTACAGAAGAAAGAGTGCTCTTGCCTGCTCCGTTCGGGCCCATCACGGCGTGGATTTCTCCTTTGCGTATCGTAAGGTCTATGCCCTTGAGAATTTCCTTGTCTCCTACCGATGCGTGAAGCCCTTTGATTTCCAGTAGTATGTCGTTCATAAATTTTGCGTAATATCAGAGTGCAAAGATACACTTTTTACCTTGATTTCGGTAGCCGGCAACGAAGGATGCAGGCCATTATGGCACGGGGTCATAGCCGCTGCCTCCCCACGGATGGCATCTGAGCAGCCTGCGGATTGTCAGGTATAACCCCTTGAACGGGCCCCATTTGCGGAAAGCCTGGAGTGCATATTCCGAGCACGTGGGCGTGAATCTGCAGGATGCCGGTGTGTAAGGTGATATGCAGACCTTGTAGAACTTTATCAGCACAATGAACGGGAATATCGTGATGCGTCTCACGATATCCTTGACCTTTGCTAGCCTGTTTCCGTTATTTCGTGTCTCTGACATTCTGCTTGAAATCGTTTGGAAATATGTCCATCTGCCTTGAGAAGCGGCCTACTCAGTCTCGTTGCGCGGTTATGCCTCTTTTTCTGCCGACTGAGCGGTTGCCTCCGAATGAGAGACCGCCTGTGTGCCGGTGCTGTTCCCGGCAACCTGTGCCGGACGTAATTTCCCCGCTATCGATGTGAGGATGGTCTTGACCGAAGTCGAGATGACGCCGTAATCCAATATCTCCGAGGTGTTGTATATGAACAATATGTCAGTACCGCCATTCTCAAGCGTTACCGGCAGAAGAAATTTGTTCAGCCTGTAGGACTCGCGAATCCGTCTTTTCAGAAGATTCCTTTTTACGGCGCGCTTGAAGCATTTCTTTGGAACTGAGACCACTATGCGGTTGAACGGCAATGCGTTGCCGGCTCTCCAGCAGTATCTTAATCCCTCCGCGTGTCCGTAACGTCCTTCCGCAAACAAGGAGGCGAGACCTTTTGCATTTGACAATCTCTCCTTCTTCGTCAGTGTGTTGCGGACATTGGATTCCATTAAGGTTTATGTGTTACGCGTTCTTGTGCGCCTCAAGGTAAAGCTCAAGCGCACGTGCTACGGACGGAGCCTCAGGCGTAGGTGCCTGTATCTCTATAGGCAATCCTGCTTCTTCCATAGCCTTCACGATAAGCTTGCCGAATGTGACAAACTTGGTGTTGACCGGCTTGTATTCAGGATAATTCTCAAAAAGCGACTTCACGTCTGCAGGATTATATACGACTGCCATATCGTAGGATTCCAAATCCACGCCCTTCAAGTCCTGTGGTACGGATTTGACGAATACGGCAGTGTTGTAATCCAGTTTCTTGCTGCTGAACAATGCTTTAAGCGCATCATTGCTGCTTGAGTCGGATGTCGTGATGAGAAACTTCTCTCCGCTGTGACGGGTTCCGATCTGCTCCAGAACAGATGTCGGAGTGCCGTTGCCGTAGAAAATCTTGCGTTTTCTGAAAACAATATGTTTCTGAAGGTACATCGCAACCGCTTCCGTGGTGCAGAAATACTTCATTGTTTCAGGAACTTTTATGCGCAATTCTTCGCAGATCTGGAAAAATGCGTCTATGGTGTGCCTTGCGGAGAAGACTATCGCGGTGTAATCCAACACGTTAAGTCTCTGAGTTCTGAATTCCCTCGAAGTAAGAGGTTCAATCAGAAAAAATGGCATGAAATCTATCTGGACACCATATTTTTCTTTGAGCGTCTCATACGGAGCCATATTCATCGGAGACTCCTGAGAGATCAAAATCTTCTTAATTGTCATAATTCGTTTTCACTCCTCATCACATCAGCCGTCGTATCAGTTTATACAGCGGCAGTTGTTTCTTACAAATACAGGATTGAAGCAACCAACATCGCGGCCGGTAAAATTTCAACGGCGCAAAGATACAAAAATGACTTGAATTGACCACAATCATAAGCCATTATCTGGTATTTTCTGAGCAGAAATATCGCCCAAAGGAGGATGACCGCATAAATGGACACTGATTCTGCGAAGTCGGCGCAGCTCTTTGAAACAGAGTGGATTATCATCAGCAGAAGAAGAGCGGAGGACAATGCTATGCAGAAATTACCCCACACGCCTTCTGCCGCACGTGCTGTATTGCCTCTGAGACGTCTTGTGGGGACGGCCAGACCGAAAAACCATCTGACGGCAAGAAATGCCAGAAGAATACCGAAGACGGCCAATGTTTTCATTCCCGGCGTGAGTCCGGCAATAAATTCCGCGTTTATAATGTCAAGCCGCGAAATGCAGATGATACATATCGGCACGGACACGAAAGCGACTGAATTGCGCTCACGGCTCAGTCGCATATTGTTCTCCATGTTGAGAATTTCTTTCCATCGGAAGAATCCTCCGGTGATATATGGAAAGACGGAGATGAATCTGCGCATGAACAAAAGCCCGAGAATGATGCACAAGGCCATAGCGGCCCAGTTCAATTGGGACATATCCCAAAGGTCGTATGCTGTTGTGATGCTGTCGGAGACTTGCGAGCCGGCATTCAGATGCCCGCTTGTGAAAGCCTCCGCCGCAGGCTTGATCTGCAGCGTGTCAACTGACGTTATCTCCGATGAAATTGTGGGCATCGCTAATTTCCTCTCTTCGCCTTATATCCCATACCTACAAGCATATTCACCACCTTGTCCCGCAGGTCGCCTTGGATGGTGATCTCGCCGTCCTTGGCCGTTCCTCCGACTCCGCATTTGACCTTCAATGTCTTGCCGAGCTCCTTGAGGTCGGCTTCGCTTCCCACGAATCCGCTCACAAGCGTAACCTGCTTTCCGGCCCTGCAACGCCTGTCGATAGTGACGGTCAGCTTCTGTTTCTCAGGCGGAAGCGTTTCCTCTTCCGCATCGTTCCCCTGATCGTATTTGAAGTCCGGATTCGTTGAATAGACTACACCGAGACGCTGCTTCCAGTCGTTGTCTGCCATAATGCCGATTTCTTTTTTGCAAAGATAGTTAATCTGTTTTAACTTTGTTAGTTCGGAAAATACTTATTGGGAAGATGAATTTTATGGATAATAAGAAGTTCAGACTCTGGAACGGTATCACCTCTGCAGTCGTGTTTGTCATCGCTGCGTTCACATACCTGTCCACCATAGAGTCAACTGCCTCATTCTGGGACTGTGGCGAGTTTATAGCATCGTCATACAAACTTGAAGTCGGCCACCCGCCGGGAAACCCTGTGTTTCAGCTTATAGCGAGATTTTTCACTATGTTTACTGACGGAGCGCACGCGGCTGTCGCTGTCAATGCGATGAGCGCATTGTGCTCTGCGGCGACGATATTTCTGCTTTACCTGACCATTGTGTTTTTTGCGAAAAGACTCGCAGGAAAGCCTGAGGGTGAGGACGGATGGAGTCTGAGTCAGACAATACTGATTTGCGGAAGCGGCGCTCTGGGAGCTTTGGTTTACTGCTTCTCGGACACATTCTGGTTCTCTGCAGTCGAGGGTGAAGTCTATGCTATGTCATCTCTGTTCACCGCGTTGGTGGTATGGGCGATGACGAAATGGTATGAACAGGCGGACCAGCCTTATGCCAACAGATGGATTCTCCTGATTTCGTTCCTTATGGGACTTTCAATCGGTGTCCATCTGCTTAACCTGTTGACCATTCCGTTTATGGTGTTCCTGTTCTTCTACAGGAAGCGCGAGGAAGGACATTATACATTCTGGCAGTATGTGGGTATTATGGCGCTCTCAGTGGTCATTCTCGGCCTGCTGTTCTTCGTGATAATTCCTTACCTTCCGAAGTGGGCGGCATATTCTGACCTGCTGTTCGTCAATGTGTTCGGACTGCCATACAACTCCGGCGCAGCCTTCTTTATGGTGGCTTTGCTTGCTCTCTGTTTCTATGGAGCATTCTGGACATACAAGCAAGGTAAGGCGTTCTGGAACACTGCCATTCTCAGCTTCACCACAATTGTAATCGGATTCTCGGTCTTCGCAATCGTGATAATCCGTTCCAATGTGATGCCTCCTACCAATGAGTATCAGCCGGACAATGCCTTCACACTGGTCCGTTATCTCTCGCGTGAGCAATACGGAACGACGCCTCTTGTCTATGGACAGTATTATGGCGCTCCGTATAAGCTTGTGACCAATAAATATTGGGCTCCGATCAACGGAAAATACAAACACGTGGACTCTCCGGTGGATCCTGTCTATGACGCTTCCGGAAAAATGTTGTTCCCGAGAATGTGGAACAGCGATTCCAAGTACATCAAATTCTACGAGTCGTACACAGGCGGCAAGGGAAGAACCATACCGGGCGCAGATTACAAGAAGCCTTCATTCGGTGCGAACCTCTGGTTCTTCTGGGATTTCCAGATGAACTGGATGTATTGGAGATACTTTATGTGGAATTTTGCCGGAAGGCAGAATGACATACACAGCCCTAGTCCGGGTGAGATGTTCTATGGCAACTGGGAATGTGGCATCAAGCCTATCGATGAGTTGAGACTGGGTGACCAGAGCGATGCTCCGGATGTGCTGAAGAACAACAAAGGCAAGAATCACTATTATCTTCTGCCGCTCTTGCTTGGCATCTTCGGTCTGTTCTTCCAATATGAGAGGGATAAGCGCGGATGTTGGCTGACCTTCCTGCTGTTCTTTATGACGGGTATCGCTATTGTGCTGTATCTGAACCAGCCGCCATATCAGGTTCGTGAACGGGATTATGCTTATGCGGGCTCATTCTACGCCTTTGCTATATGGGTAGGATTCGGCGCTATGGCGTTGTATCACTGGATTGGCGGTGCGATGAAACGCAAATATTCAGTCGCAACGGCATCTGTGCTTACAGTTGCGAGCCTGTTCGTTCCTGCCCTTATGGCACAGCAGAACTGGGATGACCACGACAGAAGCAATCGCCGCACGGCGGTCGAGATGGCCAAGAATTATCTGAATTCGGTAGGGGAGCAGGGCATTCTGATTACCCACGGAGACAATGATACTTTCCCTCTCTGGTATGCTCAGGAAGTGGAAAATGTCCGTACCGACGTCCGTATCTGCAACACGTCTCTGCTCGGAACTGACTGGCATATCGGTCAGATGAAATGGGCTTGCAATGAATCCAAGCCGTTGCCTCTGTCAGTCGGCGAGGAACAGTACCTGTATGGAACTAATGATTATATCTACATATCCGACAGCCGAAATCAGGTGATTCCGATTTCCGATGTGATGGCAGTGTTCAAGCATCCGGACGCCAAACTCGTACTTGAAAGCGGCAAGACCGTGGATTATATAATGTCCAGGAAAATCAGCATTCCTGTCAACAAGGAGAATGCTCTGAAGTCCGGAATCGTAAGCCCTAAGTTTGCGGATATGATACCTGACCAGATTGTCCTGGAGATACCTAAAGGCAAGAATTATATCTCGAAGCCTGAGCTATTTATGCTCGATCTTCTCTCCAACTACAAGTGGGACAGGCCTATAAATGTGCTCAGCCAGGGCGGCGACATAAATATCGGCATCAAGGATTATCTGATGTTCGAGGGCTATTCAAGCAAACTCGTTCCGTTCAAGAACAAGATCAGTGCGGCAGATCCGGGTCTGGTGGATGTTGACGAGCTGTATGACAAGATGATGAACGTATATACGTGGAATGATGTCCGCAGGGATGATTATGATGTAGATTATCAGAACTATTACACATTCCTCGGAGTGCTTCCTCAACGTGAGCTGTTCGTGTCTGCGGCAAACGCGCTCCTCAAGGCGGGTGACAAAGAACGCGCGTTGAAAATTTTGGACAAGTGCCAGGAATCTATGCCGGACAACGTGTGGCCATTGGAATCAATTCCTCTCGGATTTACGACCAATGACTATATGGTAGTCAATATGGTAAGCGACTATTACGCTGCCGGTGCTCCTGACAAGGCGACGGAACTGGGCGTGAAGCTCGGCAATGAACTTCTCAAGTCTATGAATTTCTATATGGAGTTCTACGATGTCGCAAGTTCTGATTTCGACACCTGCTGCCAATTCCTGTATTACCTTATAGATGAGATGGATGCGGGCGGAGCCAAGAAAGAGACTGTTGAACTGAAAAGGAAACTGCTTTCAATAATCCAGGCAGGCGCGGCCGGTTTTGAAGATGAACCGGACAGCACACTCTCTGATGAATTGGACGGCGCATCTGCTGCTGAAGGCTCTATAGGACAGGAGGCGGAATGAAGAGAATAAGGAATTTCTGCATAATAGCCCATATCGATCACGGCAAGAGTACCCTTGCCGACAGGCTCATAGAACTCACCAAAACATTGGGCGCCAGAGAGATGGAGAATCAGGTCCTGGACGATATGGATTTGGAGAAGGAAAAGGGCATAACAATCAAGAGCCACGCAATCCAGATGGAGTACTCTTACAAGGGAGAACCTTATGTGCTCAACCTTATTGACACTCCGGGCCACGTGGATTTCTCTTATGAGGTGTCGAGGTCCATTGCATCCTGTGAAGGAGCTCTGCTTGTCGTGGATGCTACGCAAGGTGTTCAGGCTCAGACAATTTCCAACCTGTATCAGGCAATAGAACACGGGTTGGAAATCATCCCTGTCCTGAACAAGATTGATATGGATTCCGCACGTCCGGAGGTGGTGACCGATGAGGTCTGTGAATTGCTCGGATGCAAGCCGGAGGACGTATATCAGGTATCGGCAAGGACGGGAGAAGGTGTGCCACCGCTGCTGGATGCTATCGTGGAGAAAATTCCTGCGCCTCAGGGAGATCCAGACGCACCGTTGCAGGCATTGATTTTCGACTCTGTATTCAATTCCTTCAGAGGAATTATCGCATATTACAAGATTAAGAACGGTTCCATCAGGACCGGCGACAAAGTCAAATTCTTCAATACCGGTCAGGAGTATGTCGCGGACGAAGTCGGGGTGCTGAAAATGAAGTTAAGTCCTACGCAGGAGGTCTGCTGCGGCAATGTGGGATATATCATTTCGGGCATCAAGACGGCTGCAGAGGTCAAGGTGGGAGATACCATCACGCACGTGGAAAATCCTTGCAAGGACGCTATTGCCGGATTTGAAGAGGTCAAGCCGATGCTTTTCGCCGGAATGTACCCTGTGCAGGCTGACAAATATGAGGAACTCCGTTCTACCCTGGAGAAATTCCAGTTGAATGACGCTTCGTTCGTTTATGAACCTGAGTCGTCAATGGCTTTGGGGTTCGGTTTCAGATGCGGATTCCTCGGTCTGTTGCACCTTGAGATAGTGCAGGAGAGGCTTTTCCGTGAGTTCAATATGGATGTCATAACGACAGTCCCTAACGTCTCATATAAAGTTTATACGACAAAAGGGGAATGCGTTGACGTACACAATCCTTCAGGGCTGCCGGCTCCGACTCTTATAGACCATATCGAAGAGCCGTATATCCGTGCGCAGATTATAACCAACACGGAATTTTACGGCCCTATAATGAAACTCTGCATAGACAAGCGCGGCACATTGACCGGCGAACATTATGTGACCGCCGACAGGGTGGAATTGACTTACGAGATGCCGCTTTCCGAGATTGTGTTCGACTTCTATGACAAATTGAAGACAATCTCCAAAGGATATGCTTCATTCGATTATCACATAAAAGGTTATCGTCCGGCCAAACTGGTGAAACTGGATATTCTGCTGAACGGCGATCCTGCTGATGCGCTTTCTACGCTTATACACGAGGACAGGGCTTATGATTTCGGAAGAAAGATTTGTCTGAAACTTAAGGACCTCATTCCGCGCCAGCAGTTCGATATTGCAATCCAGGCTGCAATCGGAGCGAAGATTATCGCCCGCGAGACTGTACGCCAGGTCCGTAAGGATGTGACTGCCAAGTGTTACGGAGGTGATGTTACAAGAAAGCGTAAACTTCTTGAGAAGCAGAAGGAAGGAAAGAAGAGAATGCGTCAAATCGGCACGGTTCAGGTGCCTCAGAGTGCATTTATGGCTGTTCTTAAACTTGATTCCTGATGTTGAAAGTCGCTGTTCTGCTTACTGTTCACAATAGACGTGAAAAGACTCTTGAGTGCCTTCAGAATTGCTATCAGCAGATAGATTCGATGAAGGGAGACGGGTCTTATGAGTTCTCCGTGTATCTGGTCAATGACGGATGTACGGACGGAACTCCTGAGGCGGTGGCGGAATCATATCCTCAGACGCATATCATAAGAGGTGACGGCTCCCTGTTCTGGAATCAGGGAATGCGGGCCGCCTGGACTGCTGCGGCTGCGGACGGGCAGGACTTCTATCTTTGGCTCAATGATGACACGATATTGAACGAGGGCGCGCTTGCAACGGTTATGGAAACGTCTGCATTCTTGCGACACAAGGCTATTGTGGTCGGCTCTGCAGTGAATGTGAAAGGCGTCCTGAGCTACGGTGGGCGGACTAAAACGGGCCGTCTGGTGCAGCCTGACCCCGTCATACCGGTGCCGTGCTATACTTTTAACGGCAATCTTGTGCTGGTGCCTTCATACGTGTACAGGATTCTTGGAATGTTGGACGAGCATTATCACCATAGCTTCGGAGACTATGATTATGGTGTGCGAGCCTATAAGTCAAATCTTGTCAGGGTCGTAGCGCCGGGGATTCTTTGCCAGTGTGACAGAAATCCCGGTGTGCCTAAATGGCGTGACAGGTCTGTCCCGCTGAAAGAGAGAATCTCGTATCTCCACAGTCCTAAAGGGCGTCCGCCGCGTGAACAGTTCCGCTACGATTGCCGCAGCAGGGGTGTCGTGTTCGCATTATTGCACGGATTGTCCGTGGCAATCAAGGTGTTTTTTCCGAAGAGCTCAGTCAATCAGTAGTTTCTGTTGGCTCCGGAGTTTCCGTTTAAGGTGGCTTTGCTGTTTTTCTCGGATTCGCATAAGGTCCTCAGGGAAAAATCATCATCATGTTTAATACTAAAAAACAATGACGAAAATATCATACTATATCAAATCGATGAGACTCAGGACTTTGCCTCTGTCTCTCGCGGGAGTGTGCCTCGGCATTATGCTGGCGGCCGCCGATTACTACGTAGATTGGAAGGTGGCTCTGCTGATAATGCTTACCACAATATGCCTGCAGGTCCTTTCTAATGTGTCCAATGAATTGGGTGACACGTTGAGCGGCGTGGACGGAGAAGACCGCAACGGGCCTCAGTATTCTTTGGGCGAAGGCGGTCTCACGATTCCGGAAATGAAGGGATTTATAGCGGTGATGGCTGTAGCTTGCGCTTTGTCCGGACTTCTGATGCTGCAGGCGTCTTTCGGAACATTGTTCGCCATCGAGCCTCTCTGTCTTATCGCTTTGGGCGCTGCAGCCATAGGTGGTGCCATAAAATACACATTGGGCAAGAACCCGTATGGTTATAGAGGGCTCGGCGATATTTCGGTGTTCATTTTCTTCGGGCTTGTATCCGTTATGGGCTCTTATTTTGTAGCCGCACATACGCTTCTTTCCTGGATAATCGCGCTCCCGGCCGTGGCTGTCGGATGTTTCAGCGTAGCTGTGCTGAATGTTAACAATATAAGGGATATGAAAACGGATGCGGGAATACGTGTCACCACTCCTTTGAGAGTCGGTCTGAAACGTGCGCGCATATACCAGACGGCCCTTGTCGCTATGGGATGGCTATGCCTTGTCGCATTCAATCTGATGCGTTTCCCTGATATCTGGCATTGGCTGTTCGTAATCACTCTTCCGCTTTTCATCAAGCATCTTATTGGTATCTGGACGCGCACCGACAGAGAACTCGACCCGATGCTTCCGCTGCTGGTGATTTCGACGTTTATCCTGTCGTTGCTATTTGGATTGGGCTATATAATTTTCCTTTTCTAGGAGCTGTATTGTCAAAAAGAGGTAGCGTCCTCCGCTCAGAATTGCAGGAAAAATTCGCTCCAGACATCTACCTCTTTTTGATGTCTTGCAGATGGGTAATCATAAAACAATTCGGAGCGAAGTGACCCAAAGGGGTGTCAAAAAAAAGACGGTCACCACTTCGCAGCGGTTCCCGTCCTCACAACAAATATGATTGGTTGATAGTAGATCACATTAACACTGCTTACAACCATTACCCGCAAAATAGTTAATTTTTTTATAAGTAACAATTCGTAAGCGGAAAATTTTCAATATTTCATTCACGCAAATGGTTGAGAATAAAGGAGATTAAGTTTAATATCGGCGCGATTTTCTAACGATTGCGAACTGTCTTATCTGATTTAGGTTTCAATATGGAAGCGGTATTGTGCTAATTCTTCCGGAGTTGAAGCGGCGGGATTGTACGCGCGTGCGTCTAAATTTCAGAACGCTTTTTATACGAAGTCTCAAACTTTCATTAACTTTGCGCGCGAATTTATCAAGGAAACAACAGACAATTTAAAATCAAACTATATGGACAGAAAAGTTCTACTAATGATTCTTGATGGCTGGGGTGAAGGCAGACACGATCATTCCAATGCTATTTACACAGCAGGTGCGCCATTCATTGATTCCCTCAGGGCAAAATATCCTATGAGCCATCTTCAGGCTTGCGGCGAATATGTCGGACTGCCTGACGGACAGATGGGCAATTCTGAGGTCGGACATATGAACCTCGGTGCTGGCCGTACTGTATATCAGGACCTTATGAAGATAAACAAGGCTTGCAGAGAGCATAAACTTCTGGACCGTGCCGAAATCAAGGGCGTGTATGACTATGTCAAGAATTCCGGTAAGAAACTTCATCTTATGGGCTTGTGCTCTACTGGCGGTGTTCACAGTTCATTGGATCATTTCTATGAATTCCTGAATGTGGCTAAAGAATATAGTCTGGACAAGGTGTTCGTACATTGCTTTATGGATGGCCGAGATACTGACCCTCACAGTGGAAAGGGTTTTGTGGCTGATGTGGAAAAACATATGACTGAAAGCACCGGCAAAATTGCATCTGTCTGCGGACGTTTCTATGCCATGGACAGGGACAAGAGATGGAATCGCGTAAAAGAGGCTTACGACCTTCTTGTAAACGGACAGGGTGCGGCATTTACATCTGCCGTTGAGGGCGTTCAGGCTTCATACGATGCAGACGTCACCGATGAATTCATCAAGCCTATCGTCATCACTGATGCGGCAGGTGAGCCTCTGGCAAAAGTTGAAGAGGGAGACGCAATCATCTTTATGAACTTCCGCAACGACCGTGCGCGCGAGATTACAATGGTTCTCACCCAGCAGGATATGCCTGAGGAAGGAATGCACACGATACCGGGACTTTACTATTGCTGTATGACTCCGTATGATGCTGATTTCAAGGGTGTTCACATTCTTTTCAACAAAGAGCTCGTGAAAGATACTCTCGGCGAAATAGTTGCGAAGGCCGGCAAACATCAGCTGCGTATAGCGGAAACCGAGAAATATGCGCACGTGACATTCTTCTTCAATGGCGGCCGTGAGGAGCCTTTCGAGAATGAAGACAGAATCCTCGTCCCTTCACCTAAGGTCGCCACTTATGACCTTCAGCCTGAGATGAGCGCTCCTATCGTTACGGAGAAATTGCTCGCGGCTATCGACAGTGACAAGGAGGATCTCATTATCCTTAACTATGCAAACGGCGATATGCTCGGCCATACCGGCGTATATGACGCTATATGCAAGGCTGTAAGATGTATTGACGGCTGCGTCGAGCAGGTGGTTACTGAAGCTATCAAGCACAATTATGTTGTTCTTGTCACTGCGGATCACGGAAATGCGGACTACGCTGTCAACGATGACGGAACTCCTAATACTGCACATTCTCTCAATCCGGTACAGTTTATTGTCGTAAATGCCGGAGACGAGGTCAAGAGCGTGAAAGACGGCGCTTTGTGCAATGTAGCTCCGACTATTCTCAAACTTATGGGAATAGCTCAGCCTTCTGATATGGACGCTGAACCTCTCATCTAGGAATCGAATAAAAAGCGGTCTTCCAGAAGAGACGCATAGCGACCATTAATGAGGATGACTCGAAAGTACTTTTGAGTCATCCTCTTAGTTGATATGCTCCGGACGAAAAGGTCAGGAATGTTCCTGTCTTTCCGCTTTCTTTGAAGAAATTATGTTAAATTTGTTAAGATAAAAATTGGCGTTTCATTATGGCAAATTTCGGTTGGTTCGGAGATAGCGAACACAGGGTGTTTGACTACAAGCCCAGATACTTCGATAAGGAAAAGGACGAATTGAAACAGAAATTCGGCAAGGTGGACGGCTCTCAAGAGCCCGCCCCGGGTAAATATGTGCCCGGTTCATATCTCAGAGGTTCATTCCGCGAAGGCCCTAAGAAGCGTTCGTCAAACCGTGCGCAGAAAATCATAACATTGGTGGGCCTGATTCTCTTCGCGATAGTTATGATTTACGTCGCAAAATTCTATTCTCTGCTGTAGCGCGGAGGCTCTCAATCAAGCGTAAGTGATGGATATAAGAATATTACCGAGCAATATCGCGAATATGATAGCTGCGGGAGAGGTCGTCCAGCGTCCGTCTTCCGTAGTCAAAGAGTTGATGGAGAATGCTGTCGATGCCGGTGCAAGTCAGGTATCCGTCATTCTTTCAGATGCGGGCAGGACATTGATTCAGGTCATCGACAACGGCTGCGGAATGACTCCGGATGAGGCCGTGCTTTGCTTTGAGCGTCACGCCACCTCCAAGATAGCTTCGGCTGAGGACCTTATGGACATCACTACTTTCGGTTTCAGAGGTGAGGCACTGGCATCCATCGCCGCTGTCGCTGAGGTTACTCTGAAAACCAGGCGTCCTGAGGACGAGGTCGGATGCAAGGTGGTTTTTGCGGATTCCACACATGTCTCCACGGATGAGATTTCAACTCCGGCCGGTTCCAATTTCGCTGTAAGAAATCTGTTCTACAATGTGCCTGCTCGCCGGAAATTCCTGAAATCGGATAACGTTGAGATGAAGCACGTGATAGAGGAGTTTACGCACGTTGCTCTGACAAGGCCGGAAATCGGCTTCTCGCTTACACACAACGGCAAGGATATCTATGCCCTTAAACCGGCCAAATCATTGAAATTCAGAATTCAGGATGCTCTTGGGCTCGGGATTGCAAGCAAAGTGGTGGATCTGGAGGTCAATACTTCTGTCGTTAATGTGCGCGGTTATATAGGCCGTCCTGACCAGGCGAGAAAGACGCTGGGCAACCAGTTCTTTTTCGTGAACGGGAGATATTTCAGAAGCCCTTATCTGCATAAGGCCGTGATGAATGCGTATGAAAATATGCTTCCTCAGGAGGCTACTCCGTCTTATTTTATATATTTGGAAGTTGATCCTCATTCAGTTGACGTGAACATAAGCCCTACCAAGACAGAGGTGAAATTCGCGGACGACAGTATTATTTTCCAGACGCTCTATGCTTGTGTGAAGGAATCGCTTGGACGTAACTCTTTCGGCGCAAGTATCGATTTCGATACTCAGAATATGGTGGAGATTCCGGCATTCAGCAACGATTTTGACAAATACCGTCCGGAGCCGTCTGTCCCGAATGTTTCGTTGGACCAGAATTACAATCCGTTTGGACAGTCTGCTGATATTCCGTTTTCCGGTGATTTCGGAGCTGAAAAAGCGATGCCGGACGTGCCACAAGGCAATCACTTTGGCGGAGGAATGTCATTTTCCTCTTACGTGGACAAGCGCGATGATTATGGGAAATTGTTTGAAGACAAGGTCGCTTCCCAGCCAAGTTTGATAGTTGTACAGAAGAAATATATAGTGTCATCGTCTAAATCGGGGCTGCTGGTAATAAATATCCGCCGTGCTCTTGAGCGCATATTTTATGAGAGATTTCTCAAGGCGCTGAAAGGGGGCGAACACGTCAGCCAGAGTGCATTGTTCCCCGTGCAGGTTACTGTGGGCGCGGACAATCGATTGATTTTCGATGAACATTCCGATATGCTGAAGTCGTTCGGCTTCGACATTTCGCCGTTCGGAGTGGATACAATCGTGGTTAACGGAATGCCTGAAGGCTTTCAGGTTGATCAGAGCAGTGTGGAATCGGCGATGGCGGATGTGCTGATTGCATTGACGGAGAATCATACCGGGCTCCAGGAAATGATGGAGTCGTCGATGGCGGAGAAATTTGCCCGTCTGGCGGCTTCCGAAGGAAAACCTGTCGAGTCTCCGGTTGAGGCGCGGAGTTTGACTGATCAGCTCTTTGCCTGCTCGAATTCCGAATATACGAGCAGCGGACACAAGATAATGTCGATATTGTCGGTTGACAGCTTGGATAAATTATTTTGAAATTCAATTCGCTCCGGACGAGCGAGGAATTGAATGAGAAAGAAGTATGAAGATGTAGGCTTAGAACGCTCGAAAGATATTATATAAAAACACTTTTCGGAGCAAAGCGACTCAAGGGGTTTGGGGAGTTCGCTCCCCAATAAAACTTCAATTCGCTCCAGCGGAGCGAGATGAGGACAACAGAAAAGATAAATCATACGCATAGTAGTAAACAGATAATAAACTAATCATGAATTATTATAACGAAGGCGGACGGGGCGGATTCCTGTCGATGATACCTCCGGTGGTAAAGAACTTGGTGGCCATAAACATTTTGATGTTCATCGCGACACTGATCAATGAGAATTTTATGGTCGGAAATTTCGCGATGTTCTATCCGGCCTCGCCCTGGTTTAGGATTTGGCAGCCGATAACCCATATGTTCATGCACGGGGGGATTTGGCACATATTCTTCAATATGTACACCTTGCTTATGTTCGGCATCGTGCTTGAGAACCGTATAGGGTCACAGAAATTCCTGATTTTCTATTTTGTTACCGGCCTTGGCGCCGTGGCATTGCATACGGGAGTCCAATGGCTTCAGGTTCAATATTTTTTGAAAGCGGGAAGCATGGCGGCATATACAAGCATACTCAGCACACCTACTCTTGGAGCATCCGGAGCAATCTATGGCGTGCTTATCGGTTACGCGATGTGCTATCCGGATTCCAGGCTCACACTGCTGTTCCCGCCGGTGACGTTGACGGCAAAATGGTTCGTCATAATCTTCGCTGTCATTGAACTTTTCACTGGAATTTCAGGCCTGCACGATGGCGTGGCTCATTTCGCACATCTCGGAGGAATGCTCTTCGGCTGGCTCCTCATCAGGTGGTGGAAAAGGCAAGGCAAACTGTATTAGCATAATATGGCAAGGAAGACCAGAAAGAAAAGCCTGTTTTTCGGCATAACTTCGCGGACATTGATGACAATATCTGCAGGGCTGTTGCTGGTCAGTTTCTTCTCGATGTTCGTGAATCCGGCAAAGGCCTGGTTTATGACCATATTCGGTCTGCTCTTTTTCCCTTTGCTCCTGTGCAATCTGTTTCTTCTTTGCTGGGCGATATTCCGTCGCTCTTCCGCCGTATTCATTCCATTGCTGGCTTTGATGCCCGCGGCTTTTATGTTCGGCCGGTTCTTTCAGTTCAGTTCCCCTGAGCTGGACAGTGAAGGCGGAGTGAAAATAGTATCCTACAATGTCGGGAGATTTACATCTCCGGACGAGTCTCTGAGAGCCGACAAAACTGCCTGTGCTGACTCCGTGCTGGCTTTTCTCAAGGAAGAGAATGCCGATATCATTTGCCTGCAGGAATTTTATATGAGAAATCCGGAACGGGTGAAATCCTATCTGGAAAGTAAAATGAAAGGATACGACATAAGGTATTTTGTCAATGTCGATTCCCGGGGCTGTTACGGTAATGTGACGCTCAGCCGTTATCCTGCGTTAGGAAAAGGAAAGATTGATTTCGACCACAGTTCCAATCTTGCGTTGTATTCGGATTATATGATCGGTGGCGAGAGAGTGAGGGTATATAATTGTCACTTCGAAAGTTACAACATATCATTGTCCCGATTGGCGGCGTCTCTCGAGAAAGATTACCACAGCGCGGTGGTCACGACAGAGGAGAAAATGCGGAAGTCCATAACCCGAAGGCCGAAGCAGGTGGATCAGGTGATGCGGGATATCGAGAGCTGCGATGACAATGTGATTGTCACGGGTGATTTCAACGATACACCGATGTCTTATACATATTGGCGTCTGAGCCGTAAAAGACGGGATTCGTTCGTTGATGCCGGGCGCGGTACGGGGGCGACATTCTACAAGTTGAGGCCTTTCCTGCGGATTGATTACGTGCTGGTTCCGGAAACTTATAAGGCGGTGAGCCATAAGGTGATACATAAGAATTTCTCGGATCATTATCCGATAGAGACGATAATAAAGAAGATTTAAGAGCATAGCGCTCCCCAAGGACTCCGGGAAGCACGCCCGCCAATTAAATCCAGAGGATTGATAGTTATTGATGGAAATGGCGGAAAGATGGAGGATAGTTATCAGACAATCAGTTAGATATTATGAAAGAAATAAAGGAAATATTGACGGAGACGCTGGACGTTCTGAAAAACGGCGGTGTCATCCTGTATCCTACTGACACAGTGTGGGGAATCGGATGCGATGCCACCAACCCTGAAGCGGTTGCGAGGGTGTATGAAATCAAGCATCGCTCAGACAGCAAGGCACTTGTGCTGCTTGCATCGGATATGGATATGATCTGCCGTTTCGTGAAAGTCATTCCGGATGTCGCCGTGCAGCTCGTTGAGGTCAACGACAAACCGATGACATTGATTTATCCCGGCGCTATTCACGGCAATGCTCCGGAAGCAGGCGCAAAGGCGGTTGCCGACAGGCATTTCCTTGCATATAACGCAGTCGCGGAGGACGAGACAGTAGGCATCAGGATTCCGAATATGGAATTCTGCAAGAATCTGGTGTACAAACTCGGGCGTCCTATCGTATCGACTTCGGCAAACGTTTCCGGAGAGCCGACACCGCATAAATTCGCAGATATACCGGAATCCATACGGTCTGCAGTCGATTACATTGTAGAGCCGGCTTTGGAGAAGACATCATCCGGTCAGGCCTCCCAGATATTGAAAGTAGGCGTTGACGGCGAAATACATATAATCAGGGAGTAATGGAAATCTTCTGGACAAACGACATTTCGGACGGTGTCTGCAGGCTCGGTGAAGACGAGTCCGCACATTGCGTGCGTGTTCTGAGACATCGTACCGGGGACATCGTTTCAATCATCGACGGGCGCGGAACAATGTATGAGTGTGAGTTGACATCGGACGCTCCAAAGTCCGCGCAGGCGAAGATTCTGAAATCCTTTGAGAATTGGGGTGGACACGATTATCATCTAACCGCAGCGGTCTGTCCCACCAAAAATATAGACAGATATGAATGGTTTGCCGAGAAAGCCACTGAGTTCGGCGTGGACAGGATTGTGCCGGTCATAGGTGAACATTCCGAGCGTCGCGTCATCAAGCCGGAGAGGCTGGAGCGGATTCTTCTGTCAGCGACGAAGCAGTCTCTCAAGGCGGCGATTCCGGAATTGTCAGAATCTTGTTCTGTTCTGGATTTCATAAAGAGCACGGCTGACAACACTTCGCTGAAACTCATAGCATATTGCTTTGAAGACGGCGCCGAGAGGCACTCCATCCGCGAAGAGCTGGAATCTTACAAGGGAAAATCTGTCATAGTCCTTATCGGTCCGGAAGGCGATTTTTCTCGCGAAGAAGCTGATGCGGCGATAAATGCAGGATATGTTCCCGTGCATATCGGTTCTTCCCGGCTTCGTACGGAAACGGCTGCACTCGCGGCAGTATCAATGACGTATTACCGTTTTCTTAAGTAGAACTTAAACATCATTCAAATGTTCATAGGCATAATATCGGACACCCACGGCATATTCGGCAAGGAGTTTAAGGATTTCCTGGCTCCGGTGGATCAGATATGGCACGCCGGAGACTTCGGCGGCAGTGTGAATTTTGCGGATGAAATTGCCTCGTTCAAGCCGCTGACCGGTGTGTACGGTAATTGCGACGGGCAGGATATCAGGTTAGTATATCCTGAATATCAATGCTTTGAGTGTGAGGGAAAACGCATACTTATGATGCACATCGGAGGCCGGCCAGGACGTTATGATTTCAAGGCAAGAGAGCTGATTGCGAGGTATCACCCTGACATTTTCGTTTGCGGTCACTCGCATATCCTTATGGTCAAGAATGACAAGACCAATAATTTGCTGTATATCAATCCCGGGGCCTGCGGGCTTCAGGGCTGGCATATAGAAAGAACGGCGCTGAGGTTTCATATAGATAACGGAAATATACACGATATGGAACTTTTCCGTGAACCGAAGGCTGCACAGACTTTATGATTGGCTTCGCGAAGGCTGGCAATTAAAATTTTTTAAAATTTTTCTTTGACGTTAATAAAAGAGTATGTACTTTTGCGCCTTGGAAAACAAATGTTTAACTAGTTAGAGTGTTAAAACCATGAAAAAGGTGTTTATGTCTTTGGCAGTTGTAGCTATGATGGTTGCTGCTGCTTCTTGCGGAAACAACGCTGCAAAGAAAGCTGAGGCTGAGGCTGCTGCTAAAGCTGACAGCGTAAAGGTTGCTGATAGCCTTGCAGCTTGCGCTGCTTGTGCATCTGCAGATTCTTGCTGCTGCGCTGCTGCTGATTCTGTTGTTGCTGAGTAATTACAGAATTACAGCAAACTGCGTCCGGTTAAAGGGACGTGTTACGAATGCGGTACCTTGAGGAGACTCAGGATGCTGCTTTTTTTGTTTTATAATTGAGATATAGCCTATGCCATCGAAAGAGAAAACAGTGTGGTTTTGCAAAAACTGCGGCAACGAAAGCCCTAAATGGATGGGGCGCTGTCCTGCTTGTGGCGAGTGGAATACTATGGTGGAGCAGACAGTTGCGACGGGAAAGCCTTCCAGGAATCAGTCGCAGTCGGCATCTGTGTCCAATCATAGACCTATGCACCTTAAGGAGATAGACGCATCATCCGAAAACCGCATTTCTCTGGGTTTGGCTGAAATAGACAGACTCCTTGGTGGCGGTATCGTCAAAGGCTCTCTTGTTCTTATCGGCGGCGAGCCCGGCATTGGCAAATCTACACTGTCACTTCAGATTCCATTGGGCTCGCCTTCGTTGAAAACGCTGTATGTCAGCGGAGAGGAAAGTGCCAGACAGGTGAAAATGCGTGCTGACAGGCTTGGCGGCGATAATTCCAACTGCTATATATACAGCGAAACGGACATCAGCAATATCATCGCGCAAGCCGATGCGCTCAAACCTGATTTGATGGTGGTTGACTCTGTCCAGACTATGTTTTCGGCCAATGTTGATTCTTCCGCCGGCTCCGTTTCCCAAATCAAGGAAGTGACGGCGATGCTTCTCCATTATGCGAAAGTCTCCGGCGTTCCTGTCATTCTGATAGGTCATATCACGAAAGACGGCTACATCGCCGGCCCTAAAATTCTGGAGCATATTGTGGACGTCGTTCTGCAGTTCGAAGGCGACAACAAGGGCTCGTACAGACTCCTGCGCAGTATCAAGAACCGTTTCGGCTCCACCTCTGAACTGGCCGTGTTCGAGATGACCGGGACCGGACTTCGCGAGGTGACAAATCCTTCGGAAATGCTGATACCAATGCACGAGGAAGGACTGAGCGGTACTGCCGTGTGTGCGATGCTGGACGGATTGAGACCGTTCCTGTTTGAGGTTCAGGCTCTTGTCAGCACTGCGGCGTATGGAACTGCACAGCGTTCCGCTACCGGATTCGATGTCCGACGTCTCAATATGTTGCTCGCCGTGCTTGAGAAGAGAGCCGGATTCAAACTCAATATGAAAGACGTTTTCTTGAATATGGCAGGAGGGTTGAGAGTGACAGACCCTGCGTGTGACCTGGCAGTCGTATGTGCGGTGCTTTCCTCCAATTTCGATTTCGCTGTGCCGGCGGATGTCTGCTTCGCGGGCGAAGTAGGGCTAAGCGGCGAGATACGTCCGGTCAATCAGGCTGAAAGACGTGTTACGGAGGCTGCAAGGCTGGGATTCAAGAAAATATATATATCGTCATATACATCGTTGGACAATGTTTCAGCAAAGAATATAACAGTAGTTAAAGTGGCTGATATTCCTGCACTTGTCCGCAGTCTGTTCAAGAATTAAAAGTAAATTGCAATATGAAACAGGAAAATCTGGACAAATTGTCCATCCTTATCGCATTGGTTATCGTTGCGTTGACCGTTAGTCTGATGTCTCTTACCAGCAAGATGGAAAGCGCAAAAAATGAGGAATCTCCGGTAGATGCAGGTGTTTTCACCGAGGCTGAGAATGCTCTCATAATGCAGCCGGACAGCACAATGCGGGTCTTGCTGGTGACAAACGAAGCAGATTCTCTAGTGCTGAGAAAGAAATCTGTCGAGCTGAATCAGTCAGAATTGGCGCTTCCTGCATTCAAGTCATTGGCTGAAAAAATGTTGCGTACCGTTCAGGCTCCGGAGAATGACGGAGTCGGTATCGCTGCGCCTCAAGTGGGCATAAACCGCAGAGTGATAGTAGTATGCCGTGTTGACAAACCTGGCGAGCCTTTTGAGGTTTATCCGAATGCTAAGTTGGATTCACTCTATGGCCCTATAACCCACGGTCCTGAAGGCTGTCTTTCGATTCCTGGACTCAGAGGAAATGTGGACAGATATTCGTCCGTAATTGTATCCTACAATGATCCGGTCACTTTGCAACAACGCAAAGATACCGTCTCAGGCTATTCGGCTATTATATTCCAGCACGAATGTGATCACCTGGACGGTATTCTATACACAGACAAAGCAGACTCCTTGCGAGTGATTGAATAATAAGCAGTCTTGCGGAGCGAAGCGACCGAAGGGGTTTCGGGGAATCCTTTCCCCGTGCTCCTGGGAGCTGTCGCTTTAGCGACTGAGGGTGAACAAAAAAACGGGGCTTTGCCCCTCCGGTGTTGGGCTCGTCGAGGGCCTTGTATCCCATCTTTTTATTCAACCACTAATCGCGGTCTTTTATTTGCCGGCGAGGTGCTTTTCCCAAGCCCAGGCAGATTCAAGAGTCTGATCAAGCGTGCGCTCGGCTTTCCAGCCGAGTTTTTTATTTGCGAGAGACGGGTCTGCCCAGATGGATATGACGTCTCCTGGACGGCGAGCCTCGAACTTATAATTCAGTTTTACATTGTTGACCTTCTCAAAGGTATTGACCAGCTCGAGCACTGATACAGGACGTCCTGTGCCGATATTGAAGATTTCATAGTCCTTCTCCATCTTCTCGTCAAGCATTCTTGCAACCGCGAAAACGTGAGCCTTGGCCAAGTCAACGACATCAATGAAGTCACGCTGGCAGGTTCCGTCAGGAGTAGGGTAATCGTTACCGAAGATGCTGAGACACTGACGCTTGCCGATGGCAGTCTGAGTAATGAACGGAACTAGGTTGTTAGGCACGCCTCTAGGAAGTTCACCGATCAATGCGCTCGGGTGTGCTCCGATAGGATTGAAATATCTGAGGGATATACCTTTGATGCAACCGTTCTTAGCTGTTCCGGCCTCCACTTTCTCACCGAATTTGGCGTATGCCTTTACAGAATCCCTGAGGATGTCTTCGCAAATCTGCTTGGTGTTGCCATAAGGCGAGGTCGCCGGCTGACGAGGTGATTCTTCGGTTACAGGAAGTGAGGTTGGCTCGCCATACACGGTCGCAGAAGAAGAGAACAGAACATTGCATCCGCCGTGTGTGCGTGCCGCTTCAATTACATTAAGGAAGGAAGAAAGATTGTTCGAGTAGTATTTTACCGGTTCTGCAACAGATTCTCCAACCGCCTTGAAGGCCGCAAAATGTATGACGGCATCGATTCTATAATCAGAAAACAATTTGTTAACGGCGCTCAGGTCGCAGAAATCCATCTTTACGAAAGGAATGTCAGACTTGCCTGTTATTTTCTTGACCCCTTCAAAGCATGTCATATCGCAGTTCGACATATCATCGGCGACAACGACTTCATAACCTGCCTGAATCAGTTCCACAGTGACGTGGCTTCCGATAAATCCGGCACCTCCGGAAACAAGAACTCTTTTGCTCATATCAAAAAATTTTATGTTCGATTTGAGCCAACGAATATAGTAAAAATCTTTCTAACTTTGTTCAGTTGCGTGTGCACCTGTTCTTATGAAGGGTGACTATTGCGGTGAAGGATAATTGTTTATGAAGTTACGAAGACTATATATAATTGCGCTTTTCCTGACTTTGTCGTCAGGATTTGCCAATGTGGCTGCGCAGATACCGAATCTTGACGAAAAAAGGAATGACATCCGGAACTTTATTTCAAGCAAAATGTCCGGTGAACCATTCCGTTCGGGGTTGACAGGTATCGTGGCGGTGACGTTGAGGGGCGACACTCTGGCGGAGTTGAACAGCCTTCAAAAGCTGTTGCCCGCTTCCAATACCAAATTGATTTCCACCGGACTGGCTTTGCGCGGTCTTGGCCCGGGATATAGATTCGTGACCCGTCTTGCCTATACCGGACGCATAACTGACGGTGTTCTTCACGGTGACCTTTATATTGTAGGCGGCGGTGACCCTACAATCAGTTCTGGAGATGCGATGGCGCCTGCCAGAGACTCTCTTTTCGTTATGTGGAAAGTTGCTTTGAAACGTGCCGGAATCTTAAAAATCAATGGCAATATTGTGGGCGACGGAAGATTCTTCGACGGGCCTATTGAAAACGCCAGTTGGGGATATGAGGATTTGGGTACGGATTATGGCGCCGGGTGCAACGGGCTTTGTTTCAATCGTAACATTCAGACCTACAGGGCGATGCCTGCTGCATTGGGCCGAAAAGCATCTGTTTCCGAACAGAATCCTGAGACACCTTGGCTGGAATTCAGGAACAATACCGTTACTTCAGCGGCCGGCACAGGCGACAATCTGTATCTGTACAATACCGACAATGCTCCGGTTGCTGAAATGCGTGGTTCAATAGCGACAAACAAGGGCGGAACAGAGCATTGCAGCAATAAGTTCGGGGCAATGACTTGTGCCTGGCAGTTCGCCTCATATCTTGAAAAATCCGGTATGCCGGTGTCAGGAGTCGCAGATGTTGACAGTTATGGCAATCTTAGATATGCCAGAGCCTGGAAGAGAAAAGGTGAGAACAATATAGGATTCAATATCGGGAAACCGGCTGCCGCGCAATCATCGTTGTCAACAATCGCGTCTTCTGATTCGCCTTCAATATGGGAAATAGCAAAGGTGACAAATGACAGAAGCGACAACTTTTATGCGGAAACACTGCTTCGGATTCTTGCAAAAGAACGTACGGGCTCGGCTTCATACGATTCTTGCGACGTAGTGATTGACCGCGAACTGGATTCATTGGGAGTGGACAGCTCTTACGGGATTCAGATGGTTGACGGAAGCGGATTGTCCCGCCACAATTACATATCGCCGGATTTCTTCTGCCGGTACTTGACCGCGATGTCAAGGACATCAGTTGCTCGTCAGTATTTCTTGTGTCTGAGCGGCCCTGGACGGGGTACGATGGCTTCCCGACTTAAAAATCAGCCGGACGCATTGAAGAAAAGAGTGTGTATGAAGAGCGGGTCGATGAACGGTGTCGTCTGTTTTTCAGGATACATTCTTCCGGCCTCAAAATCGGGATTGCCGACTCCGTCGATGAAACAGAAATGGTCATTACCGGAAGACACGATAGTGTTCTCGATAATGACCAATAATATGCCGGATAATCAGCGCGCGGTAAGAAATTTCATTGACGACGTTATCGTCAGGCTTGCCCGCACGACCCTTGCGGAATGATTATTCGCCGTCTTTTGCGGTTACGATTGCGCTGAGTTTCTCGTAAAGAGCGTCAGTTTTCTCGAACATCTCTTTGCGGAGGCCTGCGAACCAAGCCTTTCTCTGAGCCGGCTCAACCTTGGCGTTTGCTCTGTCTTTCAAGTCGTTGTAAAGATCAACAGCATCGCTTATGACTTCTGCAACCTTTTCTGAACTCTTGTGTGGATTGAGTGTAATGAAGAGTGAACAATCATCGACGAATTCGCCTACGAAATACTCGACATCTTTCTTGAAATCTCTAAGATTCATAATATTATAGATTAAATGTGTCTGTTTTGCCGGATGTTTGGTCAGATGGTGACCACAAGCATCCTCTCCTGCAAAGTTAATCAAAAATAGTGAATATCCGTGAGGGGTTTGCGCTTTGCGGGAAGTATGCCGGGCTGTCAAGGATTCTTGTGGAAGTGTATGGATTTCCGTCGGTATCGCACATTCTGCGTGCTCTCAATAGTCGGGGAGTCCCGGTGTAATAATTCTCGGCTTCCGGGTCTAGGGAATTTATCCTGACTTCGTGAGATGAATGTATAATGCACCCGCCACCTATGTACATAGCCACGTGAGTGACTCTCTCCTTAGCGTCTTCAGTTGCCTTTTTTCCGAAGAAAAGAAGGTCGCCTGGCTTCAAATCGCCTTCAGCCTTTCCTGGTACGAACCCGCTCAAAGAAACCTCAATGCCTTCCTTAATCTGTTGAGAGGCATTTCTGTGCAGCAGAATACCGTTCAGAAAGAATGCGGTCCTTGTCAAGCCGCTGCAGTCAAGACCTTTGGAGGATGCGCCGCCCCAGAAATATGGAGTCCCGAGGAATCTCTTTGCAGTGTTGACGACATTTTCAGGAGTTGCTTTTCTGGATTCTGCCCACGTTCTGAAATCGCTCACGTCGGATGTCTTGACGTAGGCCTTGCGTCCATCCGGAAGTAGAACTTCCTTGAACTGCTTATGTCTCAATGTTTTGTCGCTAATACGAAGCAAGTCTCCCGCTACCAGGTCGCTTATTCTCCGGGAATTAAGGTCGGCGTCTTCATAGACTTCAGTCCACATAGATGTGCAGATATATTTCGGACTTGCCAAATATTCATTCAGATGTAGACTGTCCAGAGCAACTATTCCCATATCGGTAGCCCAGGCGATATATGGCTCCGGAGACTTGATTTTCAGCCAATATCCCTGTCGGTCAAGTATTTTCACGGGAGTCCCCATCAGGGCTTGCGTTTCAAGCGCCGACTCATAATCGGGAGCGTTGCGCATAAAGTTCACCGAATACTTTACGATTCCGTAATTCTGCTGGCCGAAAGCGCTGCAGCACAGAACAGATGCGGATAGGACAGATAATATGATTTTCTTGAACGGTGTCATCTTATAAATTCGTCTTTCTTGTTGCGGAGCAGATCGCTTTCGCGCGCAGCCCCTTAGATATCCTTGCGAAGATAACGACTTTTTAATAGATTTGCGCAGATTTGAATGAGGAGTGATGAATCAGCAGATGTCAACTGTCCCCGATATATTTCCTGACGGCAAGAGATACAATACCTTCGTAGGCTACTACAGACGGCTCTATGGCGAGCGTTTGCAGAAATTGGTCATAGATGCAGGTTTTACCTGCCCCAACAGAGACGGGAAAGTCGGCTTCGGGGGCTGCTCTTTCTGTGACAACGCAGCATTCCACCCTTCCTACAGCACTGCGGGCAAATCCATAGCGGCGCAGATTGATGAAGGAATAGAGTTTCATCAGGTGCGTTATCGCAACACAAAGCACTATCTCGCGTATTTCCAGTCATATTCAAACACTTACGCACCGCTCTCAAGACTGAAGGAGCTGTATTCGGAAGCATTGGCGCATCCACAGATTGTAGGAATAGTCATCGGTACGCGTCCGGACTGTGTGGATGAAGAGAAATTGGATTGGCTGGCGGAACTTAAAGAAGGAAAAGCATTGCCAGAGTGGCATAGAGATGGTTTTGTGAATCCGGTCGTGAAAGTAGAATACGGCATTGAGTCGTGCTACGACAAGACGCTTATTCGTGTGGGGCGCGGGCACGATGTCGCCGCTGCAGAGCGTGCTGTCCGGCTTACCGCAGAACGCGGACTCGAGCCCGGTGCGCATTTCATTCTCGGACTTCCGGGAGAATCAGCGTCAATGTTGTTGGAACAGTGTGATTTCATCAATTCACTTCCGCTTCATTCTGTCAAGTTCCATCAGCTTCAGATTGTGAAAGGAACACGTATAGAAAAAGAGTTTGCGTCTGTGCCACAGGATTTTATGCGGCTGGACCTCCCCGAATATCTGGATTTGGTAATAGATATGCTGGAGCGTCTGCGCCCGGACTTGTACATCGAGCGTATCGCAGGCGAAGTGCCCCCACGTTTTGTCAACGAGACTCAGTGGGGGCTTATCCGCAATTTCCAGATACTTCACCTGCTCGACTCACGACTTTTATCCCGCGACACTTGGCAAGGAAAACTCTTCTTGAATAAAATTTCAAGCGTTTAATTCTTGTAGGCAATACGATAGTTTCTTGTTTTCAAATAGAGCTGCTGGTGATTTCTGAGAATCGATATATGCGTAGTCGCAGTTGCTCGGTGTTACGATTATTGCGTCATCATCAACTTCCATTGTCACCTTAACAACGTTGGTTGTTGAATTCACTGTTATCACCTGATCTTTATAACCTAAACCACTGAATACTAATTTATTTCCAGGATTACATCTAATTGAAAAGCGACCATCAATATCGGTTACCACTCCAGCTCTAGTCTCTTGTACGAAAATGACTATTCCGGGTACAGTACCATATTCATCGTAAACTACGCCTTTCACACATATTGATTGTGCGGTTACGATAAAACATCCGCAGAAGAGCAATGCTGCCATCAAAATAAACTTTTTCATAACAATTTGTTTTATAGATTATTAAAACTATGACCGTTTTTTTCGGAATATATAAGCTACATTAATGAGGAAATATCTGCCGTAGGTGGGGGTCCAGTCTTGCCTCATATATATAGCATTTACTGTAGAGGAATATAATGAGCCGGAATTGAGAATGTCTATGGCCTGCAGCGACAATATAAGCGAGTGATCCTTAAGAAGTTTCAGTCTTAATTCAGTATTAAGCGTTTGGCTGAAATGATTCTGTCCCAAGCCTTTCACGTAATAATATTTCGCAATATTATATTTGGATTCGAACCACAATCTTTTTAAGATTATATTCCAATTCACATATAAGGAACTCGAGAAAAAGACTCTGGAAGATAGGTTGGTTCCGTTATTGTCGTTAGATTGCAGATATGAAATTCCTGGATGTCCTATTATACGCAGTTTTCTTGACGGATTGTACATAAACGAGAGATTCAGTTTGTTGACCCAATCTCCAACCCATATCTGATTTTCCCCTGAGAACTGACTGGTCTGAGAATAATTGGAAGATAATGAGAAACGAAAATTGTAGATGCTGTATCGCATAGATACCGAGTATTCTCCAGTTGCGCCTATATTCCAGGACGGTCTGGATGCATTGCTATATGTGTACAGCATTGAGCCAGCCTGTGCTTCATATCCGTCCCATTTATCCAGAATCGTGTTTGAATCAAAGTATTGAGTGCAATTGACAATTGGATTGAACGTGCAGAATGAAGATGAACGCACCACCAATGACCTGACAGTGCCGTTCTTCTTGGATGCGACCTCCGGGCGATAAATGAAGCCTCCGTTCAGGCTGAAAGCTTGCCCCAAATCAGGGTTGCCTCCAGTTAGAATAAGCGGATTCGTGTCACTTATTCTGTTTCTTATCTGTTCAATTGAAGGAGTGGTGGACTTCAATGAAGAACTGATACTCCATTCCGGAAGTTTTATATCAAGATTATATTCCGGATATAGGAAGTTCTTCCGATTGCTGAAATCTGTCGGATAGAACTCGTCATCAAGAAGAGTCTTATTGCTCATGGAAATGTCTCCCGTAATGCTCAAATTATGTGAATTGGCGTAGTTGAACCCGCCTATCCCGCTGGCCGTTACCTCATTACGCGTATAATCGTATGAGTTGGCGAGGTCTGTGACAGGAGAAGGAACATCCCATTCGTTTAGAGTCATTTGACGGTTTTTCGTATGCGTGTAATCTGCATTTGCAAATAACTTAAGCGCTAAAGTTCGTTCATTGGTGTTTATCAGGTTTGCAGAAACTCCGGCCTTTGAATAAACGTTCACATTATGCCCATAACCATCACTGCTGAGTTGCCTCTTCAGAAATGATGTCTCGAGGGTGTCTATCGTCCAAGATAATGCTGTGTTCTTTCCGTAACCGCCACCAATGCAGAATTCCGGTCTCCATTTGATCACATCATTGTTTGTCCAATTGACATAACCGTTTAATGACCAGGAGCGGTCTTTATCTGAAACGTGCTCGTGCCGTGAATAATCTTCTGATCCGTCTATTTCTTTATTTGATATACTCTGTTGGGTGTTGCGGTCTCCGGAAATCATTCCAGTAAAATTAATGCTCAGCGATTTTATAGGAGTGTCAAGCAAATTCAAGTTAAATCCGAGTAGATGTTCATACCTTATTCCATCTGCCAGAGCCGTATCGAGCTGTTCCATTGCCGGACTGGATTCCGCGCTGAAGTACTCAGTGAGCGCTCTTGATGCGCTCTTTGTATATGTGCGGTTAAAATCATAGTCTCCGCTTAATGAATTTCCGAAGCTGCGGTTCTTCCAATGCTTCAAGAAAAATAAATCGCTGTGCGAGTTTTCGGCATATTCCTTTAACCGGTAACGATTGCCCAGAGCTATGAATCTGCTTAAGCTTTGAGTGTTATAGATTTCTGGTTCTTCCAGATTAGAAACATTGACGTTGATGTTCATATTCAGATTCTGAGAGTCAAAGGTTGTTGCGACCGCACCGCCGTAACGTCCCTGCCCAGTATCATCTGCGCCTCCGAAAGCCGCCAGCCCAAACTGAGTCAACGATATGAACTTCTCTTTGGTGATCACATTCAGTACTCTCTCTTTGCGGGAGTTCTTGAGGCCTCGGTGCTTGTCAACTGCGGACTGTTCATCGTAAACCTTGACCTGCGTAACCTCGTCGGCTTTAAGTGCATTGATAGCTCTCATCGCTTCATCGCCGAAAATCAGCAGGCCGTTGACGTATGTTCTGGAGACCTTTTCGCCGTTGTAATATATTCCGCTGTCAGAGATGCTGAATCCGGGAATCTGTTCCAGAATATCGCGCAGACCGTCTCCGGACATCGACTTGATTGCCTGAGTGTTGAATATTGTCGTGTCGCGCAGTCGTGTCATCAGCGGTATTTCTGCAACAATTTTCGACTCCTCTAGCTTCTCGGACTTCTCCTTCATCGTCAGAATGAACGCATTGTCTCCGGGACCAAGTTCATACACTCCGGTTTGAGTCTCATAACCCATACACTGAAGTCTCAGGATAACCCGCTGTGCCGGAACGTTTTTGAAAGAGAATCTGCCGTCGGTTTGCCCGGTAACTGTGTATAATGAATCCAGGCTGCCGTTTTTCTCAAAGAAAAGTTGCACCACGCAACCGCCCAACGGGAGTTTGAAGTCCGGTGCCAGTTTTGAATTGCTCTTGCAGCTGACCTCGCCGATTATTCTGGCCAAACTGTCCTGCTGTACGGCCTTCGCCGTACAGAGAAAGTTCAAACTAAACAGGATGATAATGAATAGCAGTCGTTTCAAGGTCGCTGAGTGCTTTTCACAAATATATGAATTGTTTTTCGTCTTTAGTCGGATATTTCGTATCTTTGCCGAAATATATTTAACAATGCAGTTCGTAAACACAGAAATTCCTGAAGGGCTCACCTTCGATGATGTTTTGCTCGTTCCTGCACGCTCTGAGGTTCTCCCGAGAGCTGTAGATGTTTCCACTAAATTTACAAAAGACATTTCTTTGCGTACTCCTATCGTATCCTCAGCTATGGATACGGTTACTGAAGCCGAGCTGGCCATAGCGATGGCGCGTGCCGGCGGTATCGGAGTCATTCATAAGAATATGACAATCGCGCAGCAGTGTGAACAGGTCCGCAGGGTGAAGAGAGCTGAGAACGGTATGATTTACGACCCGGTTACAATCGGTTCTGAAGCGACAGTCGGTGATGCTCTGGCTCTTATGGCAAAGCACCATATCGGCGGTATTCCGGTAGTAGACAATGGCGGAAGACTCATCGGTATCGTGACTAACAGGGATTTGCGTTTTCAGGACAACAAAAAGCTTCCTATCACTGAGATAATGACCAAAGAAAATCTGGTCGTTGCAAAGAAAGGTATCAGCCTTCAGGAGGCTACGGGCATTTTGCGCAAGAGTAAAGTCGAGAAACTCCCGGTAGTTGACGATGACAACAAGCTTGTCGGCCTCATTACTTACAAGGACCTTATGAAGATAAAGGATAACCCTATCGCTTCAAAGGACTCAAAGGGCCGTCTTCTGGTTGCTGCCGCCGTCGGAGTGAAATCGGATACTCTTGACAGAATCGAAATGCTGGTAAGCGCCGGTGCGGATGCGGTTGTTATTGATACTGCTCACGGCCACTCTGTCGGAGTTCTCGGTGTTATCGCTAAGGCTTGCGAGGCATTCAAGAATAGAGATATACAGATAGTTGCAGGTAACGTTGCGACCGGAGAAGGCGCCAAGGCATTGGCTGATGCCGGAGTCAGCGCAGTTAAAGTCGGTATCGGACCTGGTTCCATCTGTACTACACGAATAATCGCAGGTGTCGGAATGCCTCAGCTTACTGCTGTGATGTTGGCTTCCAAGGCGCTCGAAGGCACAGGAATCCCTGTCATTGCTGACGGTGGAATCCGTTATTCAGGTGATATTGTCAAAGCCTTGGCGGCTGGAGCAAGCACCATTATGGCCGGCTCTCTGTTTGCCGGAACCGAAGAGTCACCTGGCGAAACAATTATTCTTAACGGAAGAAAATTCAAGGCATACCGCGGAATGGGCTCTCTGGAGGCAATGGAGCATGGCTCGAAAGACAGATATTTCCAGGATATGGAAGATGATGTCAAGAAACTGGTTCCCGAAGGAATTGTCGCTCAGGTTCCATTCAAGGGTACTGTCGGCGAGGTTGTATATCAGCTGGTCGGCGGCTTGAGAGCAGGTATGGGATATGTCGGAGCGAAAGATGTCGCATCTTTGAGAGGTGCCAAGTTCGTTCGCATTACCAATGCCGGTTACCTTGAGAGTCATCCTCACGATGTCACCATCACTAAGGAAGCTCCTAATTATTCAAGATAAATTGCTTAATATAAGAGGTTTACATATAGTAAGCATTTGCTTGTCTGTAATCGTCTTGCCGTTGTTGAATTCGTGCAAGACGATTACGTCGTTTGTTCACGACGGCAAAGTGGTGGCGAAGGTAGGCGAACATAAACTGTATGAGTCTGAGCTGCTTGCCTATATTCCAAGTTCCGCCAACTCGGAAGACAGTACAAAACTCGCCCTTCAGTACATAAACACTTGGGCGTCCGAGATGGTCTTCAATGATGTTGCGGAAAGCGAATTGTCCAAGTCAGAGAAAGATGTCGAGAAGGAATTGAACGATTACAAGCGTTCTCTTCTGAAATTCCGATATGAGCAGAAATACGTGAATCAGCGTCTTGATACAGCGATTTCTTATGCGCAGATAGAGAAATACTACCAGGAGCATATCGCGAATTTTCATTTGCAGTTGCCGATAGTGAAAGTTAAATTCTTCAGAATTTCAGCTGATTCACCAAATCTTGCTGTCCTGAAGAAGAAGATTTCCTCATCAAAGCCGGAAGATATGGTTGAGGCGGATAGTTTGGCGCGTATTTCGGCATTGCACTATACGACTTTCAACGGCAAATGGGTGGACCTCGTTACATTGTCCAAGGAATTCGGAACTGATTATGGTTCAGTGTTATCCGCATTGAAAGATCATTTTGTGGAAATGCCGGACGGCAACGGAAATATCAATGTCGCCTATGTCGCTGAGATGCAGCGAGCCGGAGAGACAGGGCCTGTCGAATACTATGAGGAGCAGATACGCGACATAATATTGGGAACAAGAAAACAGGCGCTTCTGTCCGCTTTGGAACGGGACTTGCTAGAGAACGCACGCAATCGGAAAGATTTTGTCATTTATTGATTTTCCGGAACTCCATTTAGAAATATGACGATTATGAAAAATATTCTGAAACTGGCCTCGGCCTTAACTCTCATTGTCTTGCCTATGTCAGGATGGGCTCAGAAGTATGAGAATGGACTCATTGACAAGACAATAGCTGTTGTAGGTAACGAGATGATATCGCTGTCGGAACTTGAGCAGGAAATACTTTATATGAGAATGCAGGGTATGTATTCCGACAGGAATATGCGCTGCGAGCAGTTGGAACATATGCTTGAGTCCAAGCTTTTCCTGATGCAGGCCAGGGTTGACTCCCTTACCGTCAACCAGGATATGGTTACAAGTACATTGGCACAGAGAATCGATCAGATGCGTACCCAGCTCGGAGGTGACGATAATGTCGAGAAGGCGTATGGCAAGCCTATGTACAAACTCCGTCAGGAATGGAAACAGCAGTTGGAGGATATGTCATTGACTCAGCAGATGCAGTCTCAGATTGCAGGCGATGTGCCAGAGCTGACTCCTCACGATGTCAAGGAATATATTTCCGAGACCGACCCTGCCGATCTTCCGGTTGTGCCAATAAAATATCAGCTCAGCCAGATTTGCATTTATCCGGACAGGGAGGCCGCCAATATTGCAGTGAAAGAGAAACTGTTGAACATCCGCGAGCGAATCATTAACGGAGAGAAGTTCTCGACACTTGCACGTATTTATTCCGAGGACCCGGGAAGCGCGAGGAAGGGCGGTGAACTCGGACTTGCATCAAAATCAATTTTCTGGCCGGCATTCTCAGATGCGGCAATGGCATTGAAGCCTGGCGTCATTTCGCAGATTGTCGAGACTCCGGACGGATTCCATATCATTGAGGTCTTGGAGAAGAAAGGAGATATGTTCAATGCAAGGCATATTCTCATCAAGCCGACTTACACAGATGACGACAAGCAGAAGGCATTCAAGACTTTGGATTCATTGAAAACTGAAATCGAAAACAAAGCTGTCTCTTTTGAATTTGCGGCAAGATTCTATTCTCAGGATGCTCAGACCAGGACCAATGGCGGTCAGATGGCGGATCCGAATACCGGGTCTTCATATTTTGAGATAGACCAGCTGAAGCCTCAGGACTATGCCGCCATAAAGAATCTCAAGGAAGGAGAGATCTCAGAACCAGTGGAATCTGTTGATAATGAGGGACGTAATGGGAATACTGTATACAAGATCATACGTGTTGACAAGATAATTCCTTCACATACCGCTTCATTCGAACACGACTATAGCGATTTGCTTGAAGAGGCGAAGGCGAAGCTTCAGACCAAGGCAATTGATGAATTTATTGACAATAAGATAAAGACAACATATATCATCATCGACCCGTTGTTCAAGGATTGCAATTTCTCCCGTGACGGTTGGAACAAGATCGCGAAGAGCGGTTCGTCCGAGAAATAGGAATATATCAAAGAAGCCGGAGTTCTGAGAACTGCTTAATCTATAATCAATGTCTTTTCGCAGAAGTGTAATAACCGTTCTGGTGTTTCTGTCAGTGATATTCCGCCTGTCCGCTCAGGAAAAGAGCAGCCAGGTGGATTCTCTTGTGCGCCTGTTGAGTGCACAGTCGATGGAACTTATTGAAAAAGACGGAGTTGACTATAGAAAGGTCACCGGACCTGCGAAATTTCTGCATAATGACACATATCTCATCTGCGACACTGCATTGTGGAATATGCACAATAATGAGATATATGCGATAAGCAACGTTAAGATTCTTCAGGAACAGACGGTGCTGACTGGCGACAGGCTGACTTACTATAT
>CAVKAQ010000004.1:0-6739 GCA_963654225.1 Butyricicoccaceae bacterium
ATCGGAGGCTCTAACTTTTGCTAAATTTGCAAGATTGCTCTGAACGTATTTTGAAATATTGTCGCTTCGACTGTTTTTCGAGATATTTCCGGGCCTTGAATAGGAAAGCGTAGCTGTCTGTTGAAATAATTGCTTCAGTTGAAGTGGACAGAGATGCGGGTTAATGAGAGAAAAGAAAAACGTAATAGAATGGCTTCTATAGATGAAATAAGAGAGATGTTTCCGATTCTTTCCAGAAAAATTTATGGTAAGAGTCTGGTATATTTCGATAATGCTGCGACATCTCAACGGCCTGATTCCGTTCTGGAACTGTGGGAGAGATTGAATGAAAATTCCAATGCGAATATACATAGGGGTATACATAGACTTGCGGAGGAAGCTACTGATGAGTTTGAGTCAACTCGAGACTATGTGCAGAAATTTCTGAATGCAGAGCATAGAGAAGAAATTGTTTTCACATCAGGTACCACGGCTTCAATAAATCTTGTTGCTTTCAGTTTCGGGGAAGCATTTGTCGGTGAAGGTGATGAAATCATAGTTTCCGAAGCTGAGCATCACTCCAATATTGTCCCGTGGCAGATGCTCTGCGGGAGAAAAAAAGCTATTTTGAAGGTCCTTAAAGTAGATGATACCGGGCATCTTGATTTGGATTCGCTTAGGTGTCAGCTTACAGAACGTACAAAACTGGTCGCCGTAACTCAGATATCAAATGTACTGGGATTGATTAATCCGGTGGATGAGGTGGTGAAAATTTGCCATTCTAAAGGCGTTCCTGTGCTCGTGGACGGCGCTCAGGGAGTTGTACATTGCGGAATGGATGTTCGGAAAGCCGACTGCGATTTTTATGTGTTCTCCGGTCATAAAATCTATGCGGCGACAGGAACTGGAGTTCTGTATGGAAAGAAGAAATGGCTGGACGCTATGCCTCCATATATGGGTGGCGGCGAAATGATTGCTACAGTGAAATTCTCAGGCACAACTTATGCCCCGCTTCCGGAAAAGTTCGAGGCTGGAACTCAGAATTTCAATGGTATTCCTACATTGAAACCGGCCTTGGAGGTGTCTGTCAAAATGAATGAGCCGGAGTTGTCGGCATATTCTGAGAAGGTGAAAGAATATATGTACAACGCTCTTATCGGAGATGACAGAATCACTTTGTATGGTACTACGGACAATCTGGCTGAAAAGATATCTCTGTTTTCAATTTCGGTAAAAAATGCTCACCACGAAGACCTTGCCTTGATTCTGGACAAGATGGGAATTGCTGTAAGGTCCGGACAGATGTGTGCGGAGCCTTGTATGGACAGATTCGGAGTTACAGGAATGTTGAGAATTTCGATGGCTCCTTACAACACTATGGAAGAGGCTGAATATTTCATCTCGTCGCTGGATAAGGCAATAAAAATGCTACAGTAGTATAATCTTCAGTGACACAGAGATTTGTAGAGATATATCACAAAAATACAACGGAATAATGGAAGAAAACATAAAGACTTTACAAGAAACTGAAAATGAGGTAATTGATTCATTTTCAATGTTTGACGAGTGGTTGGACAAGTACGAATACTTGATTGACCTTGGTAAAAATCTGGCATCTTATCCGGAATCTTCCAAAACTGACGATAAACTTATAAAAGGTTGTCAATCAAGAGTTTGGCTTAATTATAAACTCGATGATGGGAGGATATATTTCACGGCTGACAGCGATGCTATCATAACTAAAGGCATAATTTCCTTGCTGATAAGTGTTTACTCAGGCAGAACGCCAGAAGAGATTGCATCTTCCGATTTCGGATTTATAGAAAAGATAGGCCTCAAGGAAAATCTTTCCCCGACAAGAGCTAACGGACTGGTGTCAATGATTGCCAAAATCAAGGAAGTCGCTCAGAACAACCTGTAGTGCAGGGTGTAAATTCAACAACATTCAAAATAAGATAATAGAACAGTAAGCGATATGGCTGAAAATAGTGAAAACGAGGTATTGACTGCAGAGGACGCAAAAGCGCTTGCGCCATTCTATTCCAATGTAATCAAAGCATTGAAGCAGGTTTATGATCCGGAAATACCGGTTAACATATATGACCTCGGACTTATATACGAACTTGTTATAAACAAGGAGCACGACGCGTTCATAAAAATGACATTCACGGCTCCGAATTGCCCGATGGCTGACGACGTGCTGGCCGATGTCAAGGCGTCCGTAGAAGATGTTCCAGGCATAAAATCGTGCAATATAGAACTTGTATTCGAACCAGCCTGGGATAAGAGTATGCTTTCGGAAGAGGCTAGGGTAGAGCTGGGTATGGATGAGGATTGACGGTTGGAGAAAATTGACAGATGGCCGGAGAAATTGAAGTGTATTTGGGATTAGGCTCCAATATAGGCGACAGAAAATCATATATTGACAAGGCTCTGGCTCTGTTGAATGCAGAAAATGGCATTCGTGTTGACGCTGTTTCCGATATAATCGAGACCGAGCCGTGGGGCTTTGTTTCGGATTCCGATTTTATGAATTGTGTGGCGCGCGTGTTCGTGGATGAAACAATATCGCCGGAAGATTTGCTGGGCTTATGCAAGGGCGTGGAACGAAGTCTTGGCCGAAGAGAGAATGTCGAATACGATGCGTCCGGTAAAAGACTCTATCATTCGCGCGAGATAGACATAGATATATTGATTTTCGGAACACAAAGGATTGATAGCGAGATGCTTAAAATTCCTCATCCGCTGATGAAATCCAGGAATTTCGTGATGATACCGCTCCGCCAGATAGTCTCGGACAAGATTGCCGAAGCATTCCCTGATATATTTGGATGACGTAAAACGCACCCGGGGTGCGAAATTATCCTTCGGGACAGCAGGCGTAAGCCTGAAAGAGTAAGATTGTCCGTATAATGCTGCGTCCACCATCCTGCCAAGGGTTGACAGAGAACAAAATATAGTGAAACGAAATTCTTGAAATTAAGCAAGTTTTCGGCTCGAAATGGATTTGTGGAGTATGAAAACAAAAGCCAAATGACTACATTTGTGCTTTGAGTTGATTGTAATTAAACTTAAATATCTGTTATGACACAGGAAGAACTTTTCAAAGTCCTAGTTGCGCATTGCAAGGAGTATGGATTTATTTTCCCTTCAAGCGAGATTTATGACGGCTTGGCAGCTGTCTATGATTATGGCCAGATGGGAGTGGAACTCAAGAACAACATCAAGAGATATTGGTGGGAGTCTATGACCAGACTTCACGAGAATGTTGTCGGCATTGATTCGTGCATCTTTATGCACCCGAAAGTTTGGGTTGCTTCAGGTCACGTGGCTGCGTTCAACGATCCTCTGATTGACAATAAAGACTCCAAGAAAAGATATCGTGCAGACAACCTCATAGAGGACTATCTTGGCAAGATTGAGGAGAAGATTGAGAAAGAGGTAGCAAAAGGCCGTAAAAAGTTCGGAGAGGGCTTCGATGAGGCTAAATTTCGCGAGACAAATCCGAATGTGCTTCGTGAAAAAGCTAAATATGATGCCGTTCACAGCAGATACGTGGCCGCAGAACAGGCTAACGACCTCAAGGAATACAAGCAGATAATTCTTGACTGCGGCATCGTCGATCCTATTTCAGGAACGGCAAACTGGACAGATGTACGTCAGTTCAACTTGATGTTCAGCACCCAGATCAGCAACACCGGTGAGGCTGACGACAAGATCTATCTTCGTCCGGAGACCGCTCAGGGTATTTTTGTAGAGTATCTCAACGTTCAGAAAACAGGACGTATGAAGATTCCGTTCGGTATTGCACAGATCGGTAAAGCTTTCAGAAACGAGATTGTGGCACGTCAGTTCATTTTCCGTATGAGGGAGTTCGAGCAGATGGAAATGGAGTTCTTCTGCAAGCCTGGAACTGAGATGGAATGGTTCAAGAAGTGGAAGGAAACCCGTATGAAATGGCACGTGAATCTTGGAATGGGAGCGGAGAATTACCGTTTCCACGATCACGAGAAACTTGCTCACTACGCCAACGCGGCTACAGATATCGAGTTCAATTTCCCGTTCGGTTTCAAAGAGCTTGAGGGAATTCACTCCAGAACAGATTTCGACCTCGGCAATCACTCCAAACTTTCCGGCAAGAAGATTCAGTTCTTTGACCCTGAGACAGGCGAAAGCTACATTCCTTACTGTGTCGAGACATCTATCGGCGTTGACCGTATGTTCTTGTCTGTGCTGGCTCATTCTTATACAGTAGAAGAACTTGAAGGAGGGGAGTCCAGAGTTGTATTGCGTATTCCTGCGCCTCTTGCACCAATAAAGGTTGCAGTGCTCCCTCTTATCAAGAAAGACGGTCTTCCTGAGCTTGCGCAGAAGGTTGTGGACGAAATCAAGTTCGATTTCAATTATCAGTATGACGAGAAAGACAGTATCGGAAAGCGTTATCGCCGTCAGGATGCCATTGGAACTCCGTTCTGCGTGACTGTTGACCACGATTCACTGAACGACAACTGCGTGACTGTCCGTGACAGAGACACTATGGAGCAGGTTCGTGTGCCTATCGCCGAACTTCGCGCTATGATTGACAAGAAAGTCAATATGTCCAATCTCCTCAGAGGACTTCAGGACTAAGACCTGAGCGACCCGCTGAATATACAAACAACTGCGTTCCTGATTCAGATAATCTGACTGGAACGCAGTTGTTTTGTTGTCGAGTCCAAGCCCACGCTACGTGCAAAAAGATATGACTTAAAATCTTGTAGCAAGGCGACTCAATGGAAAATATGGTCGCCGGTGTCTCCTGGAAGCTGTAGCGAATAGACGGATGGTAACCTCTACTGTTTAGCGAGTTTGTAACCCATCTTCATTCCTTTGTAAGAGCTTGTAAGGCTTGAAAGTCCGCTTGTGCCGGATGAAGTAGTAGAAGAATTCTTACCTGCGAATGACAATGCTGTCTTGATGAATGTAAGGAATTTGTCCGCATCGAAAAGCATTTCGCAACCGTCTGTTGTTCTTGACAATGTACCTGTCATAGAAAGATATTTCATCACTTTGCCATACTGGAGCTGAACTTTGGATGCGTCATCCTTGAGCTGCCAAGTGCCTGAAAGATTGATTCCGAACACTTTGCAGGTGAACGATTTGTCTTCATTGAATGTAAAGCTGAGAGTGCCGGCCTTGATGCCGATTTTCTGAAGATACTCGTCAACTTTCTTCTCTACGCCAGATGTTACTGCAGAGCCGGCAACATTGGTAAGGGTGTTGTCACTGGTAAGAGAGATTGCAGAGCCGGTGTAAGACCAGCTTCCCGGAAGGCTTACAGAATTGGCGCCTGGGACATAAGTGTTTACAACTGTGTTGACCACATCTGAGCTTGCTACGCTCTTGAGAAGATTTGAAAGCTTCTGTGCGGAAGCAGTCGAAGACGCAAACATTACGGCTGCAGCCGCAAGTACGATAGAAATTCGTTTCATAGTTTTTATTTTGTTCGTTTATTCTTCATTTTTCCAACCTTGAGCCCTTATCGGCAATTCGGCGCCCTCCGGTGTTACAAGAACCGAACCTACCTCTGGTCTTGCAAGATGTCCTATAATGGAAAATGTCTGGAAATCGTGGCGCAGTGCCTCGTATTCCGACATCGGGATTACATATAGGAGCCTGAAATCGTCTCCTCCGTTGAGCGCGGCCGAGATCGGGTCTATATTGAGATCCTTACCTGCTTCGAAAGAATTGCCTTCAAAAGGAATCTTGTCAGTGTAGAGTTTGACGCCCAGACCGCTGTCTCTGTTAAGTTGGCGTGCGGCATCGGCCAAACCACGTGTTACAAAATATCCATAAGACGGATTTATGCCGGAATCCTTGAACTGGCTGACAATGTCAGGTGACAATTCCGGCTTGAGATAAGCTGCGACCAGCATCTTATATTTCTCAATATCAGGCTTTCCGGTGATATCTCCGGCGGATTCAAATTTCTTTTTCTCCCTGTCGAGGAGACTTAGACCAAGAAATGCACCGCCAACATTGCCAGAGAGGCAGATCAAATCTTTGCTGCTTGCCTGTGCGTCTTTGTCAGAGACTTCTGAAATGCCTGTTATTGCGATGCTTATAGCCAATCCGTTACGTGATGGAATGAGGTCCAGGTCTGCCTTGGATATATTATGTTCCTCTGCTGCTGTGCAGATGCCTTCCCACAGTTCACTTATCTGAGGAAAGTCCAGTTTTGCGGAAATTCCAAGCCTTACGGAGATGCTCTGAGGCCTGCCGAGTTTAGCATAGATTTCTCCTACAGTTCCTATGACACATTTATATCCAAGATGTTTCAGAGGAAAATATGTAAGGTCGAAATCGATACCCTCAAGCCAGAGCCTTGAGGCTGTCCTTATTGTAGAATTCGTTTCCCCGGAAAGAAAAGATGCACCAGACGCTTGCTTGAAGTTTGATTTCTCAAACAGCATACGGATAGCTTCGATTTTCCCTATATCGCTGAAATTATCTGTCTTCATTTTCCATAAATTTTGTTTATTTCCGCAATTCCAGCCTGACGAAATTCTTCAATAGAAACCGAATCATCTGTCATTTTCCCCTCACGTATTAACTCTGATTCTCTGTTTCTTTCTCCATAAAATTGATGAAATGTCCTTTTCATTTCATTCAAAACATCATCTTCAGTCCGGAACATATCAGTAATTATTTGATTTTGTTTCTATCGATGATTACCGAAGCCTTCATCACTAAAAGCGACTGCAAAAATACCGAATAAAAT